>JANNMM010000316.1:0-14291 GCA_031397915.1 Rhodoferax sp.
GCGGATTCCGCTCGCGCCGCCGTGTTCAGCCAGACTTTCGTCGTGCAGAAGCAGCAGTACCTGGCGATTGACCCATTTCCATTCACTCATTTGGCCAACTGGTGAAACGTGTCACGGTAGTCATGCATGAACTCGCGGCCCAATTTAAGTTGCGCGTCAAGCTCTGGGTCGTAGGGTGTCAACATCACACCATTCGCCGCATCGGTCACAAAAACAGTGTCCCCCTTGCTCACCTTCAGGCGCGCCAACACATCCTTGGGCAGAATCACACCAACGGAGTTGCCGATTTGCGTGAGTTTGAGTGCGGTCATGCCATTTCTCCAGACAAAGTTATAACAATTGTTATATTATCCTGAAGAGCTGCTGCATATGCAAGCGCAGGCTTAATCCTCCCCTCCACTCCTTCCATGCTCACCGTCAACAAACTCATGCCTCGGGGCGCTGGCCTGGCACCCGTGCTGTTGAAGCGCGCCGCCACCCTTTTGCTCGATTGGGATGTACGCCAAAAAAGCCGCTTCGAAGCGACCGACTCGCAGGGCCGGCAACTGGGGGTGTTCCTGCCGCGCGGCGCCGTTGTGCGCGGCGGCGACGTGCTGGTGGCTGAAGACGGCTCGCTCATCCGCGTCATCGCGGCGCCCCAAGCGGTCTTGCGCATCACGCATTGCACGGAGCACGGCTCGCCCTTTGATTTGATCCGCGCCGCTTACCACCTGGGCAACCGGCACGTGCCGATTGAACTCAAGCCCGATCACCTGAAGATAGAGCCCGACCCCGTGCTGGCAGACCTGTTGGCCGCCATGCATTTGATTGTTCACGCCGTCGAAGACGCCTTTGAACCCGAAAGCGGCGCCTACTCCCCGGGCGGGCACAGCCATGCGCACGACCCTTCCCACACCCACTGAGCGGCCGCACGCCGTGCAGGACGCCAGCCTGATGCAGCTCATGTGGCTGGCCTCGCCGGCCTTGCCCATTGGCGGGTTTTCCTATTCCGAAGGGCTGGAAGCCTTCGTCCACCGGAGCGACGAAGCCGATGAAGCCGGCACCACCCGCTGGCTGCTGGATCAGTTGCAGCTGTCCCTCGCGCGTGCCGATCTGGCGGTGGTGGCGCAGGCGGTTCCAGCCTGGCGTGACGACAACCGCTTGCGCATCGCCGCGCTCAACGCCTGGGTGCAGCACACCCGCGAGAGCCACGAATTCAAGGCACAAACGGAGCAGATGGGCCGCTCGCTGCTGGAATGGCTGCGCAACCACACTACGGCGACTGCAGCGCAAATCGACGTGCTTGCAGAGCTGCAGCCGACATACCCTGTCGCCTTCGCATTGGCGACGTCCAGCACGCAAGCGGATGTACGCAGTTGCATGCTGGCATTCGCTTTCGGCTGGGCCGAGAACATGGTGCAGGCGGCGATCAAATCAGTGCCCCTGGGCCAAAGCGCCGGGCAACGCATCTTGCAGGCGCTTGCCGCAGAAATACCCGCCGCCATAGACCACGCGATGGCGTTGCACGATGACGAGCGTCAGGCTTTTTCACCGATGCTGGCGATCTTGTCGGCGCAACACGAAACCCAATATTCACGGCTTTTCAGATCATGAGTTTTCACCACATCAAAAACCGCAGCAAAAAACTCCCGCCCTTGCGAGTTGGCATCGGCGGGCCGGTTGGCTCCGGTAAAACCACACTGCTGGAGATGTTGTGCAAGGCCATGCGCGACAAATACGACCTGGTGGCCATCACCAACGACATTTACACCAAGGAAGACCAGCGCATCCTCACCGTGAGCGGCGCCTTGCCGGCCGAGCGCATCATGGGCGTGGAGACCGGCGGCTGCCCACACACCGCCATCCGTGAAGACGCCTCCATCAACCTCGAAGCCATCGACCGCATGCTCGAAGACTTTCCCGATGCGGACATCGTCTTCATCGAAAGCGGCGGCGACAACCTGGCCGCCACCTTCAGCCCCGAACTCTCGGACCTCACGATCTACGTGATCGACGTGGCGGCGGGTGAAAAAATCCCCCGCAAAGGCGGCCCTGGCATCACCAAAAGCGATTTGTTCGTCATCAACAAAACCGACCTCGCGCCGTATGTGGGCGCGGACCTGGGCGTGATGGAAGCGGACACGCGGCGCATGCGGACCACCGCCAAAGGGCTCAAGCCCTTTGTCATGACCAACCTGAAAACCCTCGCCGGCTTGCCGGAGGTGGTGTCGTTCATCGAGCAGCGCGGCATGTTGGTGACCGCCTAGCTTGGGCCCATGACAATTGCTATATTTATTATAGCAATAACTCGAATTGATTCGTGACTTGAAGTCGCCTTTTGTTCATTTTCTGCAAATTCGGGAACTCAATTCCGCAATAATTAACACCCATATTAATTATTGTTGAAAAGCAGGTTCTTTCGCCGCCCCGTTAAAATAGGGCCCATGGAAGCTTGGCCGAGCGGTTTAAGGCACCGGTCTTGAAAACCGGCGAGGGTTTATCCCCTCCGTGAGTTCGAATCTCACAGCTTCCGCCAGATACAAATGGCCAGTGGTCAAACCCGCAAGTTGTTGCTAGACTTGCAAGGTCAACCGAATTTTTAGAGGGGCGACCATGGCAAATCAAACACCGCAAGCTTTCATGGACACGGTTCAGGTCGTGCATGACGAAGACACTGCGGCAACCGGCGAGGCCGACTTTGCGGCTACGGTCCAGATTGAAGGGCAAGTCTGGCCCGAGGCGCCCGATTTCCAGGGCAGCGAAAGTGCCTCATTGTTTGCCGGCACCCAGCCCGCCAATTTGGGCATCGTCTAGCGCGAAATGCCCGTAGGCCCAACGGCCTGCAGTCCTTCAGGGCAGAAACAGCGCCTGAAGGTCGTTCAGAAAATCAAAACCCCGCGCCGTGGGTTTCACCCGCGAAAAATCCCGCTCGATCAGGCCTTTTTTCTCGGCCTCATCCAATCCTTTTTCAATTGACGTGAGCGCCAACCCTGTGCGCTCTGAAAATTGCGTCAGGGCAAAGCCGTTTTTCAGCCGTAACGCGTTGAGCATGAATTCAAACGGCAAGTCAGCACGCGGCACCTCCACATCTTGTGCTACGCAGGCGACCTGGCCCGCGCGCTCCATGTACAGGCGCGGGTCGCGAAACCGCACCTGGCGCACGACGCGGTGCGCAAAACTCAGCTTGCTGTGGGCGCCCGCGCCAATTCCCAGGTAATCGCCAAACTGCCAATAGTTGAGGTTGTGCCAACAGCGGTGGCCCTCGCGCGCGTAGGCGGAGACTTCATACCGTTGCAGGCCGGCAGCGCCCGTCATGTCGGTGATCAGGTCCAGCATTTCGTAGGCGGTGTCGTCGGGGGGCACCAGCGGCGGGTATTTGGCGAACAGCGTATTGGGCTCGATCGTGAGGTGGTAGATCGAAATGTGCGGCGGCGCGAGTTTCAGGGCGGTTTGCACATCCAGCGCCAGTGTCTCAAGCGTCTGGCCGGGCAAAGCGTACATGAGGTCGAGGTTGAAGGTGTCAAACGCCTGCGCGGCCTCTTCCACGGCGGCGATCGCCTGCGCGGCGTCGTGAACGCGGCCCAGCGCCTTGAGGTTTGCGTCGTTGAAACTTTGCGCACCGATCGACAGGCGCGTGACACCGGCCGACCGGAAGGCGCGAAAGCGGTGTCTCTCGAAGGTGCCGGGATTGGCTTCGAGCGTGATCTCGCAATCCGGCGTGAGGCGAAGGCGCGCCCGCACGTCGCCGAGCAAGCGGTCAATCGATTGTGGTGAAAACAGGCTTGGGGTGCCGCCGCCGATGAAGATGCTGTGTACCGGGCGGCCCCAGATGAGCGGCAAGGCCGCGTCCAGGTCGGCCATCAAGGCGTCCAGATAAGCCTGCTCGGGCAGGTTTGCCGGTGAAATCTCGTGCGAGTTGAAGTCGCAATACGGGCACTTCTTGAGGCACCAGGGCAGGTGAATGTAAAGCGAAAGGGGGGGCAGGGCCGCCAATTGCAGCGTGCCCGGGCGCATGTAGTGAGTGATGTCGGGCTGCGGGCCGGATTGCAGGCCGGTTTGATTGCCAGCTTCAGCGGGCCGGATCGGGATCATGTCAAGGCCCGGCCATCAGCCAGTTGGCACGCATTAGCGCCACCATCGCCTGCGCCGCCTGGCCGCGGTGGCTGATGCTGTTTTTCACGTCCGACGGCAGCTCGGCAAAGGTCTTGCCGTGTGCGGGGATCCACATCACCGGGTCAAACCCGAAACCGTTTGCGCCTGCGGGCCGCTGCGCGATTTCGCCCACCGCACGGCCGACGGCGATCAGCGGCTCCGGGTCGAGCGGGTGGCGTACAGCCACCAGGGTGCTGACCAGCGCCGCACGCCGGTTTTTGACGCCCTTCATTTGCTCAAGCAGCGCGGTCACATTGTTGTCGTCGCCCTTGTTGTAGCCGAATCGGGTGGCATAAAAAGCGGTGTCGACGCCGGGTAAGCCGTCGAAGGCGTCCACACACAGGCCGGCGTCGTCGGCCACGGCGGGCAGGCCGCTCTCCTTTGCAGCATGCCGCGCTTTGGCCAATGCGTTTTCGACAAAGGTGCGGTGCGGCTCAGGCGCTTCGGGAATGCCCAGGCTGGCCTGGCTCACCAGCGCCACACCCAGCGGCGCAAACATGGCGTGCAACTCTGCGAGTTTCCCTGCGTTGTTGGAGGCCAGTACGAGTTTCATGCCCGTTTACTGGCGTTGGAGCACCATCAATTCGCCAATACCCTTTTCGGCCAGCGCCAGAAGCGCATCCATCTCGCCACGCGAAAACGCGGCACCTTCCGCGGTGCCTTGCACTTCAACAAAATGGCCGGCGCCTGTCATCACCACGTTCATGTCGGTGTCGCAGGCTGAATCTTCGGTGTACTCCAAGTCCAGCAGCGGCGTGCCCTGGACGATGCCCACCGAGATCGCGGCGACCTGCGCGGTGATGGGTGACTTCGGAATCTTCCCGCTGGCCAGCAGTTTGCCCACGGCGTCCTGCGCCGCGACAAAGGCGCCGGTGATGCTGGCGGTGCGGGTGCCGCCGTCGGCCTGCAGAACATCGCAGTCCAGCTGGATGGTGCGTTCACCCAGGGCCTTCAAATCAAACACCGCGCGCATCGAGCGCCCAATGAGGCGCTGAATTTCCTGGGTGCGCCCGCTCTGTTTGCCGCGTGCTGCCTCGCGATCGCTTCGGGTGTGGGTGGCGCGCGGCAACATGCCGTATTCGGCCGTGACCCAACCTTCGCCGCTGCCGCGTTTGTGGGGTGGAACACGTTCTTCCACGGACGCCGTGCACAGGACCTTGGTGTTGCCGAATTCGATCAGAACCGACCCTTCGGCGTGCATGGTGTAGTTGCGCGTGATGCGCACCGCGCGCATGGAATTGGCAGCGCGCGCCTCGGCGCGGATGAATTCGGTCATGTCTAAAACCCTGGAAATTGAAAAAAATGGCGCCCCGACCCAGCGAAGGGATCAGCCCTTGCGTGCAGCGGAGCGTTTGATGGCGTCGTTGATCTCGGCGATGGAGCGTTCGATGGCGGCCTCGTCCATGTCGTCCAGGTCAGCCAGATCCGCATCCATCGGGTCGATCTGCATGGTAGAGGCAAAACCGCCGTCCACGATGTCGTCGGTGGAAATGCTGGTCGGGGCCAGGCCGGCATCTGCGGGCGTCTCCCATTCGAACGCAATCACGGTGACGTTGTCGCTGGTGCCCTTGGCCTTTTTCAGCGCAGCATCGACCAGTTCAGGCACTGACACGGGAATCGGGTTGGCGGCCATATGCTGCAGGATGTCGGTGTCTGCCACGCTGCTCCACAGCCCATCCGAGCACAACAGCACGCGGTCGCCTTCGTGCAGGGGCGTGGGCCCTTTTATATCGATGATGGGCTTGGTAGGCGAGCCCAGGCAAGTGAAAAGAATATTGCGGTTGCCGTTGTACGGCAACACACTGCCCTGTGGCATGACATGGCGCTGCTCCTGGTAGGAGTGATCCCGCGTTCGGGTCACCATTTCGCCAGCGCGCACCAAGTACAGGCGGGAATCCCCGCAGTGCACCCAGCTCAAGGCACCCTCTTGCACCAGTGCGGCGACAACGGTGGTGCGGGGGGTGTCTGCCATGCCGCGGTCCAGCGCGTAACGCAGGATTTGCCGGTGCGCCGCCATCACGGCATCGGACAGGAAACCCGGCACATCGTCAATCAAGGGCGTGGCGGCTTTCTGGTACATCGCCGACATGGTCTGCAAGGCCAGCTGGGCTGCCACTTCACCTTCCGGATGGCCGCCCATGCCATCAGCGAGCAAAAACAGGCCCGAGCCCCGCGTGTAGCAGTAACCCATGCGGTCTTCGTTTTTCTGGCGGTTGCCGCGCCGGCTGATCTGAAATACCGAAAATTTCATTTCGCCCGGTTTCCAAACGCGGACGCATTCTTGATGTTTTTCTTGGTGTCGGTGACCATGGTGTCAAATAGCATGCGCACCTTCTCACCGACGGACAGCTTGGTGTAACGCCTCTCACCTTCGCGGCTGAGTTCTTTCTGCAGGGCAAACACCGACTGCGGACGCGACAGGGCGTCGAGCGACATGCACCACTCGACCACCTCGATCAGGTTGTCGGAGTACACACCCCGCAGGCGCGCCAGTGCCACGGCGATGCGGTCTTTGTCGGTGCGTTGCGGCGCTTCATTGGGTGGGTAACCCTGCATGCAGGCGTAAATACATGCACCGATGGCGTAAATATCGGTCCATGGGCCCATGGTCGAGTCGCGCCGGTACATCTCGGGAGCGGCGAAGCCGGGGGTGTACATCGGGCGGATGAAGTTGCCCTCTTTGGAGAGCACCTCGCGCGCCGCGCCGAAATCGATCAACACCGACTTGTTGTCGTCGGTCACAAAAATATTGGCCGGCTTGATGTCCAGGTGCAGCATCTTGTGCTGGTGCACGATGCGCAGTCCGCGCAGGATTTCGTCAAACAGCGAGCGGATGGTCGACTCGCGGAACACCTTTTGCTGCTTGAGGTCGCGCGCGGTGATGATGAAGTCCTGCAAGGAGGCGCCTTCAAGGTAATTCATCACCATGTAGACCGTCTCGTTCTCGCGGAAGAAATTCATCACGCTGACGACCGAGGGGTGGGAGATTTGCGCGAGTGAGCGGCCCTCTTCAAAGAAACTTTTCAGCCCCAGGCGGTATAGCGAGAGTTTTTCGGGCGGCACCAGCGGCGCCAGGGCACCGGCCTCCCGCGACGCCAACGACGACGGCAGGTACTCCTTGACGGCTACCTTTTGCCCTTCGGCGTCTTCAGCGAGGTAAACCACACCGAAACCGCCCGCCGCCACCTTGCGCACAATGCGGTAGCCACCGATCATGGTGTCGGGCGGTAAGGGAGCTGGTTTTGCCTTCGACATAAAATTGCCTGTGTATCCTTGACCGGTACTAGCCGTTTTTCAACCCAATTCAACCTCACAGGTCGCCATGCCAGTTTACAGCATGACTGGTTACGCCAGCGCCCAGCACAGCTCCACCAAAACGGGTTCCGAATCCGACACACCCAGTCCCGGCGCAGGCCAGTTGGGCCTGGAAATCCGCGCCGTCAACAGCCGTTTTCTGGACCTGTCATTTCGCTTGCCGGAGGACCTGCGCCAGCACGAAACCGCCGTGCGTGAATTGCTCACCACCAAACTCAAACGCGGCAAGATCGAGGTGCGTGCGTTCATCAATGACAACACATCGGCCTCCGTCAACGAGCCCACACCGAAGCAGTTGCAGCGCCTGAACGCCTTGCAAGACAACGTACGCGCCTGGTTGCCAGAGGCTGGCGCACTGAGTGTGGCCGACGTGGTGCGCCTGTCGCAGTCCGAACAGGGCCTCCACCAAGACTGGAGCGCCGCCATCATGCCCCTGGCTGAGCGGGCGCTGAAGGACTTGTTGGCAGCACGTCAACGCGAAGGTGACCGACTGGCCCAGATGCTGCAGGGCCACACCGCCCAGTTGCGGCTGCTCGCGAACAAGGTCGTTCCGCTCGTGCCCGAACTGGTGACACAGCAGCGCCAACGTTTCCTCGAGCGCTGGAATGAGGCGTTGGCCCTGGGCGACAGCAATATTTCGACGCAAATGGCGCAGGAGCGCGCCCTGACCGAAGCCACCGCCTTTGCCATCCGGATCGATGTGGCCGAAGAGGTGACGCGGCTCAGTTCACACCTGGACGAGATTGACCGCCTGGTGAAAAAGGGCGGAGAAATCGGCAAACGCCTGGATTTTTTGATCCAGGAGTTGCACCGCGAAGCCAACACCATGGGTTCGAAATCGGCCGCTCTGGAGTTGACGCACATTTCTGTCGACATGAAGGTGCTGATCGAGCAGATGCGGGAACAAGTTCAAAACATAGAGTAGACCAACATGGATTACCCCGGCAACCTGTTCGTAGTCGCGGCGCCAAGTGGTGCCGGCAAATCCAGCCTGGTCAAGGCTTTGATGGAACTGGATTCAAGGGTCCAGCTGTCGATCTCGCACACCACACGTGCGCCGCGCGGCCAGGAGAAACATGGGCGCGAGTATTATTTTGTTTCGCCTGAAACATTTGAATCGATGGTGCAGGCCGACGCTTTTGTCGAATGGGCCCACGTACACGGTGAACGTTACGGCACCTCGCGCCTGGCCATCGAGGAGCGCATTGCCCAGGGCGGCGACGTCGTGCTGGAGATCGACTACCAGGGCGCCATCCAGATCAAGAAAATATTCAGCAATGCGGTTGCGATTTTCATTTTGCCGCCGAGCTGGGAAGAGTTGCGTGCCCGCCTGCTGCGCCGCGCCGAAGATGCACCAGACATCATCGAGCGGCGCCTGACCAATGCCGCCCTCGAGGTGGCACAGGCCAGCCAGTTTGACTTCGTTATAATCAACGAGTTGTTCGACCGTGCCTTGTTTGACCTCAAAGCCGTCGTTCATGCCCAGAGGCTCAAGTTCACGGCCCAGCGGCGCGCCCGGGCCGATACCTTCAGGACCCTGGGCATTCCATGACGGCCGCAAGGTCGGTTGGGTTCAACCAGACAGCTCAAGCTTCGCTTTTTATAGGATTTATATGGCCCGCATCACCGTCGAAGACTGCCTCGTGCAAATCCCAAACCGTTTCCAGCTGGTGTTAGCGGCCACTTACCGCGCACGCATGCTCAGTCAAGGCCACACACCTAAAATTGAGAGCAAGAACAAGCCGGGCGTCACAGCTTTGCGTGAGATTGCAGCCGGGAAAATAGGCATTGAAATGTTGAAAAAAGTGCCTCTGTAAAGACCAGCACCAGCGCCCTGCACAAGGGCCCATCAAAAGCACCGCTTGCGGTGCTTTTTTGTTGGCATTCGCGCCAACGAACGCAATTGTTTCGCGGGCAGCTATATTCACCCCATGGGCAGCGCACTCAAGCCACCAGATTCGCCACCAATTCCGCCCGCGCGCGGGCCGGGCAAGCGGGCGGCCGTTGCACGCCCAAGCCCTGCCGCTGCCAATGCCGCGGCGGCCAGTTTTGCCGGACTGACCGCCAAGCTGGACTACCTCTCCGCGCCCGACATCCAGGAAGTCCGGCTGGCGTACAAGTTTGCCGACGAAGCCCATCTGGGCCAGTTGCGCAACAGCGGCGAGCCGTACATCACGCACCCGATCGCCGTAGCCGCCCAGTGCGCAGACTGGAAACTGGACGCCCAGGCCCTGATGGCCGCGCTCCTGCACGACGCCATTGAAGACTGCGGCGTCACCAAACCCGAACTGGTGGAGCGTTTTGGCTCACCGGTGGCCGAGCTGGTCGACGGTTTGACCAAACTGGACCGCCTGCACTTCAACACCCGCGAGGAAAACCAGGCCGAATCCTTCCGCAAAATGCTGCTGGCCATGGCACGCGATGTACGCGTCATCCTGATCAAGCTGGCCGACCGCTCCCACAACATGCGCACGCTGTCTGATGCGCCGCGCGAGAAATGGCACCGCATCGCTTCGGAAACCCTGGAAATCTACGCCCCCATCGCGCACCGTCTGGGACTGAACCAGACCTACCGGGAGTTGCAGGAACTGTCGTTCAAACACCTCAAGCCCTGGCGCTACGAGGTGTTGACCAAGGCCGTGGCCCGTGCACGAAGCCGCCGGCGCGACCTTATCGACAAGGTGCGGGTGGAGGTTGAAGGCGCATTTGTAGGCGCGGGCATGGCAATCCGCATGTCGGGCCGGGAGAAGTCGCTGCACTCCATTTACCGCAAGATGCAGGAAAAACACCTGAGTTTCGCCCAGGTCACCGACATCTACGGCTTTCGCGTGATCGTGCCGACCACCCTCGACTGCTACACGGCGCTTGGCACCCTGCACCAGCTGTACAAACCCGTTCCCGGCAAGTTCAAGGACCACATCGCCATTGCCAAGGTCAACGGCTACCAGTCTTTGCACACCACATTGGTGGGGCCCTCGGGCGTCAACGTCGAATTCCAGTTGCGCACGCAGGCCATGCATGTAGTGGCCGAGTCGGGTGTCGCAGCGCACTGGCTGTACAAGGTCAACAGCACCGACGCGGCTGCCGCCGAAAGGCTGGGCTCGCAATGGTTGCAGTCACTCCTGGACATCCAGAATGAGACCGGCGACGCCGCCGAGTTCTGGGACCACGTCAAGGTCGACCTGTTCCCCGACGCGGTGTATGTCTTCACGCCCAAAAGCCAGATTCTCGCCCTGCCACGCGGCGCCACGGTGGTTGATTTCGCCTACGCGATCCACAGCAACGTGGGCGACCGAACGGTCGCCGCCAGTATCAACGGTGAGCCAGCGCCGCTGCGCACTGAACTCAAAAACGGCGACGTGGTCGAGGTCGTCACATCGCCCGCCTCCACACCCAACCCGGCCTGGCTGGGTTTTGTGCGCACCGCCCGGGCGCGCTCCAAAATCCGCCACCACCTCAAGACCATGGAGCATGTGGAATCGCAGAACCTGGGCGAGCGCCTGCTCTCACAAGCCCTGCGTGCCGAAGGTTTTGACAAATTTCCGGGCGATGACCCGGCCTACGCCACGGTGTGGGACAAACTGCTTCGTTTTACCGGCAACCGCACCCGCTCCGAGCTGCTGATCGACATTGGCCTTGGCAAACGCATCGCCGTGATCGTCGCCAAACGGCTGGTGACGCTGCTGGCAGAAAAAGGCGACAAACCAGATGCCCTGTTGCTGACCCGCGAACGGTTTACCGCCGGTGAACAACCGACACAGGGTGTGTTGACCCTGGACGGCAGCGACAACGCGTCGGTCAAGTTCGCGAGCTGTTGCCGGCCCCTTCCCGGTGACGCCATCGTTGGTTACCTCGGCCGCGGCGAAGGCCTGGTGGCACACCAGAAAGATTGCCCCGTCGCGAAAAAACTGCAAAACAAGGACGCCGAGCGTTTCATTGAGGTCGAATGGGCCGACGAGCTGACGCGTGCGTTTGAGACCGAAATTTCAGTCACGGTCACCAATGGCAAAGGTGTGCTGGCGCGGGTGGCGGCTGCCCTGGCCAGCGCCGAGGCCGACATTGCGCACATCGACATGGACGAAGAAGGCGCGCAGGAAGTGACCGAGCTGCGCTTTCTCATTGCGGTTCGCGACGTGGCGCATTTGAACCAGGCGCTGCGCAACCTGAGCCGCACCCCATCCGTGCTTGGCGCGCGGCGCATCACCAAAGCCGCCTGAACGTGCTGGCGCAACTCAGTTCGCTGGCTTGGGGTAGTGCACGTGCAGCACTTCGATGTCCTGCATACCGGCCGGCGTGTGAAGCTTCAATTCATCCCCCTCACGCGCCTTCAGAAGCGCCCGGGCGATGGGCGACACCCAACTGACCTGGTTTTGCGTGCTGTCGGCTTCATCAATGCCCAGAATCGTGACCGTGCATTCCTGGCCCTGGGCGTTGGCATAGGTGACGGTGGCACCAAAAAAAATCTGATCGCTGCCATGGTGGATGCCGGGGTCTGACACCACGGCGATTTCCAGGCGCTTGGTCAGGAAGCGGATGCGCCGGTCGATTTCGCGCAGGCGTTTCTTGCCATAGAGGTAGTCGCCATTTTCAGAGCGGTCGCCGTTGCTCGCCGCCCAATGCACGATGTCCACGATTTTCGGCCGCTCGGTGTCGATCAGCTCAAACAGCTCGGCGCGCAGGTGGGCGTAACCGGCCGGGGTGATGTAGTTTTTGCCGCCTGCAGGCAAGGCCGGCACGCTGCTGCTGCCGTCATCGTCGTCTTCGCTGTCAGACTCTTTGGTGAATGCCTTGTTCATGCATGAAAAAAGCCCACAACTTCTCAGTTGCGGGCTTTTCTGTTTTTGGTGCGGCTGGCAGGAATTGAACCCACGACCCCTTGGTTCGTAGCCAAGTACTCTATCCAACTGAGCTACAGCCGCGAAGCGTGGGATTGTAGCATGACCTTGCCCAGCGCCGTATCAGCATCAATCATACCCAATATGGGTACGAAATCTCACGATTTTCCATTTTTGGAGAAATTTCAAGTAATATTGGGCTTAAAGTCACGTAAAATATGCGTTCATTGCTACTTTTAATGTAGCAATTCGATCAGCAGGGCACCCAACTCGACCTGTTCGCCAGCGGCCACTTGCACGGCGCCCACAACGCCCGAGACGCCCGCCGCGACCCACATTTCCATTTTCATGGCTTCGATGCACACCAGCGCGTCACCTTCCTGCACCACATCGCCCGGCACCACGCGCACCTGCGTCACGCGCCCGGCCACTGGCGCGGTACTGCGGCGCGGATCCAGCGCGGCCCGCGCGTCGGGAAACGGCGACGCCTCGGCAAAAACGAAGCTGTTGCCGTGCAGGTTCAGGTGCAAATCACCGCCGTCAAACACAGCGATGACCTGCCTGCGCACACCGTCGATCTCATACGTGAAAGCGGCTTTGCCATCGACCAGTGTGGCCGGCAGGTCGGGCAGCAGGATGTCTGACTGTGTCTGGCCCTCGCTGACACGCGCCCGGCCGTGGGTGTCGGTTGCCACCCGCAGCGTGCGGCTTTGGCCGTCACACACCAGTTGCACGTCAAACGCCGAGACGCTGTTGGGCCGCCAGCCCGCGCCCTGGCGCAACGCGTAGACGGCGGCCGCCAGTTGCCAGGCGTCGTCATCGACCGGTGGGCGCGTTAAAACCGGCGCATTGTGCTCGAGCCACTCGTCCAGCATCGCGGTGGTCATGCTCGCACCGCGAAAGGCGGCGTGGTCCACCAGGTCCGACAGAAACTTGCCGTTGTTGCGGATGCCCAGCAGGGGCGAGCGGGCCAAGGCGCTTCGCAGCAAGCGGATGGCATCTTCGCGCGTGGGGCCGTGCACGATGATTTTGGCCACCATGGCGTCATAAAAAGAGGTGACTTCGGCGCCTTCCACAATACCATCGTCGATACGCGCCCTGCCCTGCGTGGCGGCTTCGGGCCGCCACCACAACACCTTGCCGGTTTGCGGCACAAAACCCGTGTAGGGGTCTTCGGCATACAGGCGCGCCTCGATGGCGTGGCCGGTGAGCGTGATCTGGTCCTGCCGGGCGGGCAGCGGTTCACCTCGCGCAATTTTCAGTTGCCATTCCACCAGATCAAAACCCGTGACCAGCTCCGTCACCGGGTGTTCCACCTGCAGGCGTGTGTTCATCTCCAGAAAGTAGTGTTCCAAATTCTGGTCGACCACAAACTCGACCGTTCCCGCGCCTTGGTAACCAACAGCCAGCGCTGCCGCTACGGCGTCGCACCCCATGGCCTCGCGCATCGCCGGGCTGACGATCGCTGACGGGGCCTCTTCAATCACTTTTTGTCGCCGGCGCTGCGCGGTGCAGTCACGTTCACCCAGGTAAACCGCGTTGCCATGCGCGTCGGCGAAGACCTGAATCTCGATATGGCGACCGTTGTCAATCAGGCGCTCGAGCATCAAGGTGCCATCACCAAAGGCGCTTTGCGACTCGCGCCGTGCGCTGCTGATTGCCTCGACCAGTTGAGCCGATTCGCGCACCATGCGCATGCCGCGCCCGCCACCGCCGGCGACGGCCTTCACCAGCAAGGGGAAGCCAAGTTTTCCGGCCTCCTGAATGAGGTGGGCGTCGTCCTGGTTTTCTCCCAGATAACCCGGCGCACACGGCACCCCGGCGGCGATCATGCGGCGCTTGGCTTTGGCCTTGTCGCCCATGGCTTCGATGGCTGAAGCAGGCGGGCCGATGAAGACCACGCGGGCGTCCTGGCAGGCTTGCGCGAATGCGGCGTTTTCGCTGAGGAAACCGTAGCCGGGATGGATGGCGTCGGCACCGGTTTTGCGGGCTGCCTCGAGCAACTTGGGC
>JANNMM010000350.1:0-14474 GCA_031397915.1 Rhodoferax sp.
GGTTTGCGGCTTCTGCATGAATTGAACGCCACGCAACAGCTCCGCATAGAGTGCCTGCGCATCCAGAACAAGGTTGCTCAATTGAGACTCCTGAAAAATTGCTCAAGAATGATGCATGCGGAGGCAGCGTCTGCATCTTTCGCGCCTTGCGACAGTGCCTCTGTGGTGCTGTAACGTTCATCCACTTCAAACACCGGCAAACCGAAGCGGCCCGCCAGTTGTCGGCCAAACCGCTGCGCGCGCCGGGTGTTGTCGTGGTCTGCGCCATCGGGATGGCGGGGCACGCCAATCACCAGGGCGTCGGGTTGCCACTCCTTGATGCGCAGTCCTATTTCAGCAAATTTCGCATCACCCTCGGCCAGTACCGTGCGTTGCGGCGTGGCAATTTGTAGAAGCCGGTTGCCGCTGGCCACGCCAGTGCGCTTTTGGCCAAAATCCAGCGCCAGAAAAGACTGAAGACGGGATGAAACGGGCGTTGCGTTCGAGGCGCGGGTGGAAGTCAGGCCCGCCAAGGCGCTCATGCGTGCCCTGCCTCGGCAGACAACATCCACGATTGCAGGCCCAAGAGTTGCAGTGCGCGCTCGTAACGCTGCTCAACGGGCGTGTCAAAAATCACGGAGACATCTGCGTCTACGGTCAACCAGCTGTTTTCGCCCAGCTCGGACTCCAGCTGGCCTTCGCCCCAAGCCGAATAACCCAGCGAGACCAGCACTTTGGCAGGCCCCGCGCCCGTGGAGATGGCCTCCAGCACATCGCGAGAGGTGGTCATCTCCAGACCGCCGGGGATGGTCATGGTGGCGGCGTAAACCGACTCCTCGGGTTTGTCTGCTGCAGCGAATATGGGCTCGTGCAGCACAAAACCGCGTTCAGTCTGCAGGGGGCCGCCGTGGAAGACGGGCGCATTGACCAGATCTTCGCGCATCAGGGGCAGCTCTACCTTGTCAAACAGGCCCTTGAGCTTGATGTCACTGGGCTTGTTGATGACCAGACCCAATGCGCCACGCTCGCTGTGCTCACACAGGTAAACGACACTCTTGGAAAATGGCTCACCCTGCAATCCCGGCATGGCGATCAGAAAATGATGCGTCAGGTTGAAAGGGGCAGAATCCGCAGACATGGGTGAATTTTAACGACGATCATGGATAAACCGTTCACAACTGGCCTGGTTTGGTTCCGGCGCGACTTGCGCACCGAGGACAACACGGCCCTGTCCGAGGCACGCGCGCAGTGTCGCGAGGTGTTTTGCGCATTTGTCCTGGACACCGAGATTCTCGATGGCTTGCCACGCAAGGACCGTCGGGTCGAGTTCATCCTGGCTTGTCTGGCGTCTCTGGATGGCGACCTGAGGGCCATGGGCGGCGATCCCGCCTGTGGACTGATCGTCACCCATGCCCGAGCGGTTGACGAGTTACCGCGGCTGGTCCGTGAGCTGCGTGTGCAGGCGGTTTTTGCGGCGCACGACTACGAGCCTCAGGCGCGCGCGCGCGACGCCCGTGTGCGAGGCGCGTTGGCGGCACACGGCGTGTCGTTTTTCACCTTCAAGGATCAAGTGGTGTTTGAAGGCATGGAAGTCGCAACGCAGGCCGCGACGCCATTCACGGTCTTCACACCATACAAAAATGCCTGGCTGAAGCGGGCCCGTGATTGGCCGCTGGTGGGCGCAGACCCGCAACCGGCTGCACGCTCTCCCGCCGGCCTTTTGCGCGCAAGGCCGGAACCTTACAGGCGTGCCGTGCCGATTCTGGCCGAGATCGGTTTTGAAACCACCAACCTGGCTGCATTGAAAATTCCAGCCGGGCAGGCCGGTGCGCGCCAGCTTTTCTCGGATTTTTCCGAGCGCATGGACAGCTACCATGAAACGCGCGACTACCCGGCCGTCAAGGGGCCAAGTTACCTGGGCGTACACCTGCGTTTTGGCACGGTCTCGATCCGCAAATTGGTGGCCACTGCCATGGCCCGGTCTGCCGAAGGCAGCGCTGGCGCTGCCGTATGGCTGGCCGAACTGGTGTGGCGTGAGTTTTATTTTTCCATTCTGGCGAATTTTCCGCATGTGGCGGCGGGCGCGTTCAAACCGGTTTACGACCAGATCGTGTGGGAAAAGGGCGCCCACGCCAGGGCCCTTTTTGGCGCCTGGTGCGCGGGCCACACCGGTTACCCGCTGGTCGATGCAGCGATGGCGCAGATCAACCAGACTGGCTACATGCACAACCGCCTGCGAATGGTGGCAGCGAGTTTTTTGGTGAAACACCTGGGGCTGGACTGGCGCTGGGGTGAGCAGTATTTCGCCACGCATTTGAACGATTTTGACCTGGCCGCCAACAATGGCGGCTGGCAGTGGGTAGCGTCCAGCGGTTGTGACGCCCAGCCGTATTTCCGGATTTTCAACCCGGTGCGCCAGAGTGAAAAATTCGACGCGACCGGCAAATTCATCCGCCGTTATGTGCCGCAGCTTTCTGCCTTGACGGACGCCCAGATTCACGCACCCTGGACGCTTTCAACGGCCGTACTTCAGGCGGCTGGCATCCGCCTGGGAGAAAACTACCCCAAGCCGCTGGTTGACCATGCAAGTGCCCGGGAACGGACACTGCAGCGGTACGCCGCCATCCGTATAAAGCCATAAAAAATAGATTTTAGTTAAATAATTTACTTAAACATAAACAAAAATACTATGTTTAATATAGCAAACTATTTAATAAAATCGTGACTTACCTTCGAAACTATGCTTCTAAAACTTTGTCACAATAGTTTTTTACAAGCCGAAGCAGCTCTTCTTCTGAATAAGGCTTGCCCAGGTAGTGGTCCACACCCAGTTCGCGGGCATGGTCGCGGTGTTTTTCTGCAATGCGGGACGTGATCATGATGATCGGCAGGTCTCGCAAGGCAATGTCGGCGCGGATGTTGCGCGCCAGGTCGAACCCGTCCATGCGTGGCATCTCGATGTCTGACAACACCACTGCCGGTTTTTCGTCCTGCAGGCGCTCCAGTGCCTGCAGACCATCAGCCGCCATCACCACGCGATAACCCTCGCGTTTGAGCAGTCGCTGCGTCACCCGGCGCACGGTGATGGAGTCGTCGACCACCATCACCAGCGGCACCAGCGCCGCGCCGACCATCAGGTCAGGCAACGCTGCCTGCCCGCCAGCCTTCGCCGTGTCAGGCGCAGTGGAGGTGCCCTGGGCGCCCGGTTTCACAGCCGGCTGGCGCAGCGCGCGGGCCTGCTCGCCATAAACCGCAACCAGCGCGACCGGGTTGTAGATCAGCACCACCGCTCCGGAGGCCAGCACCGACATGCCCGTGAGGCCAGGCAAGCGGGAAAGCTGCGGCCCGAGGTTTTTCACGACCACCTCCTGGTTGCCCAGAATCTCGTCCACGTGAACAGCGATGCGCTGCCCAGCACTGCGGAAGATGGTGATCGGAAGGTTCTTGGTCAGCATTTCATCGCTGTGCACAGAAGCCTGCAACAGGGAGCCGCCCCAGAAGAACGGAAGCTGCTCCCCGCCGTGGCTGAACTGCCCTGATGCATAGGCAGCCGCCACTTCAGCGGCGGGCACCCGGCGCACGATTTCTATCACGTTGGCCGCAACGCCAATGACCAGTTCGCCCAGGCGCAACATCACCACCTGGGTGACGGCGGTTGTCAGGGGCAGGACCAGTTTGAAATGGGTGCCCTGGCCGGCGACGGTGGTGGTTTCGATGCGGCCGCCCAGTGCGTTCATTTCAGAGCGGACGACATCCATGCCAATACCGCGCCCGGAAATGCCGGTCAGGCTGGCCGCCGTGGTGAAGCCGGGTAGAAAGATCAGGTTGGCGGCATCGGCGTCGGCCATGGTTTGTGCGTCAGGCGCCACGCCACTGCTGACGGCCTTCTCGCGGATGCGGGCGAGGTCGAGACCCGCGCCGTCGTCGCCGAAATTGACCGACAACTCGTTGCTCAAATGTTGCAGTTCAATGGTGATCGTGCCCACGGCCGGTTTGCCGGCCTGCACACGCGCTTCAGGGCTCTCGATGCCGTGCGCGACGGAATTGCGCAAAAGGTGCTCAAACGCGGGTGCCAGGCGCTCCAGCACGCCGCGGTCGACGTCCAGCGAACCGCCTGTGATGTCCAGCTTGACTTGTTTGCCAGTGTCTTTGGCGGCCTGGCGAACCACCGCGTAGAGTCGCTCTGAAATGCCCTCAAACTCCACCATGCGCGTACGCAGCAGGTCGCGCTGCAATTCACGGGCCTGGCGCCCCTGCGCGATCAGGTCGTCTTCGGTGCCCTCAACGGTGGTCTGCATGTGGCGCTGGATGGTGGCGACGTCGTTGACGGATTCGGCCATCATGCGCGTGAGCTCCTGCAGACGCGTGAACTGGTCAAACTCGAGGGGGTCAAACTGTTGCGAGGTCTCTTTGGCCAACGCCATGCGTGACTGCATTTGTGACTCGGCCTGCACCTCAATGTCACGCAGGTGCTGGCGCATGCGCTCCAGGTTGCCGGTGAGGTCTTGCATCGAGAGTCGCAACTGGTCCAGGCGCGAGCCCAGGCGCGAACGTGTGATCATCACTTCGCCAGCCTGGTTGACCAGGCGGTCCAGCAGATTCGAGCGCACACGCACCGATTGGTTGGCCACCTGACGGTTCGGCGCAAATGCTGTCGCCGCGGGCGCAAAGCCCTGCACAGTGGCGTTGGCAGCGGCCACCATCGCCGGTGATGCGGATACGGAAGTTTCGGGCACCGGCAGGCCGGCGGTAGTCCCTTCCGGCAAGGCAAACACCACTTCCGGGCTGCTACGCAGCGCAGCGAAATTGGCCTGGATGTCGTCAAACCGGGTCAGGAGCGGATCGAGCTGAGCGGCGCTCAGGTTTTCAACACCCAAATGCTCGATGGCCGATTCCATCCGGTGGGTCATTTCGCCCAGTCGCAAGGCGCCGGCCAGACGCGCGCTGCCCTTAAGTGTGTGCAAGACGCGCAAGGCTTCGCCACGTGCGCCCATGTTCTCGGGCCGGGCTGTCCACTGTCGCAACGCACCACCGAGTTGCGGCATCAGTTCGAGCGCTTCTTCTTCGAAAATCGGGAAAAGGTCGGCGTCAAGTGAATCCGTCAGATCGATGTCATCGTCGGCGCTTCCGACGTTAAGCGGCGCCGCCGTGACGACCAATGCGGCAGCAGCAAGCGCCACGGGTGCGAAACCTGTGGTGGTTGCTTCGCGTGGGGCGCTGCCCTGGTCTGGCGGCAGTGAGTCCGCGAAAACCGGTTGGGTGCTGGGCGGCTCGCTGGCTTGCTCCGGTTGTATGGTTTCGTCGAACCCGGAAGTCTCTGTGACTGGCTCAGCGGCGGGCGCCACCGAGCCTGCGGCGAAGTCAAGGTCACCCAGGACACTGTGTGTCGAGCGGGCAAACTCGAGCTCGGGCACCGAATTCAGGGCCTCCAGTACCTGCGGATCAGCAGATTTCAGGAAGCCGGCGGCAAACTGGTGCAACAAGCGACGGATTTCCTCCGCGGCGTTGGAGAAAATTTGCGCATGTTCAGCCCGGCCTGGTCCGTTGCGCTGAACATGGTCCATGCCCAACTCAAGGTGTTTGGCAATTTCCGACAAGGCCTCAAATCCCACGGTGGAGGAGCTGCCAGACAGTGAATGCGCCAACGCCACCGCAGAGTCCGGGAGTTGCCGGTGCAGCTCCATTGCCCATTCACTGAGCTCGATCTGCAGCCGCCGCGACCATTCGTCGGCTTCGTTGAGGTAAACGTTGTACAGCGGAATGCCGATGCGCAAATGGCCAATGACCTTGACCGACTCTTCCGCCACGGGTTGCAGCGGCACGGACTCGGGACCCAAATTGAGTGAAATCGAATCGGCGGGCGGGGTTTCAACCGGTGGCTCGTGCGGCAGCAGCGATACAGGTGCCGAATCGGGCGGTAGATACGACGAGGGGGTTTCGAGAAACCCGGTCGGCGCAAATTCGGGTGCTGGCGCGTCGGCAAAATTGAATTCGTCCAGATTCAAGGGCGCAAATTCAGACACCTTCTTGCCTTCGGCCGGCGCGTCTTTTTGCGCACCTTCGCCGATGGCAAACATTTCGGTCGAGGCAAAATCGGGCTGGATCTCGGTGTCCGGCAGGTGCAAGGGGTCAAACGATTCATTGAGCAGCGAGTCCGGCAATGGCAGCTCGGACGGCTGGACAGACGGTGCCACAGAATCCATGAAAGCCGTCATTTCAGCTTCAGTGACGTCTTCCGGCGCGTCCTGCGGTGCCGCGTCCGGCAGCTGCGGCAACGCGGTTTCACCGACGGGCGCACCCGGGTACATCAAGGCAATGGTTTTGCCTTCAAGGCGCAAGGTGTCTGCCGATTGCCGGAAACCGGCCGCGCTCCAGTTGGCGTCCGTGCGGGCAGCTATGTGGCCGACCCAATGGTCAAAGCCGGTGATGGCGTTGCGCGCCAGGGAGATCAGACTTGCATTGACGGGTTTTTGCTCGGCCAGCCAGGCATTGAGCAATTGCTCCATGGACCAGGCGGCTTCGCCAAATTCGTCTAGGCCCACCATGCGGGAGCTGCCTTTGAGGGTATGGAAGGCGCGCCGCAGCGTGGTCTGGTCTGCCAGATTCGACGGGTCGACTTCGAGGGCAGCCAGGGCGCTTTGGCCGGTTTGAACAACTTCCGCGGCCTCTTCAAGGAAAATCCCGCGTATTTCCAGCTCGTCTTCGCTCAAAGGTTCGGTGGCCGGCGCGGGCGTGGCCTGCACCGCAGCGATAGGAGCCGCACCCGCAGTGGCAGCGGCCACCACAGCCACGGCGCCCGTCGTGGCCAGGGCTGCCGCCGCAGTGATGCCGGTCGACAATTCCGGCGCGGGCGGAACCGGCGGCAAGGGTGTTTGAGCGGACGGCGTGGTTGCAGGTGCCAGTGGCGTTTTTTCCCGGCCCATCAAGGGCTTGAATTCGTTGCTTTCATCGTCCCAGACGAAGACTTTTTTTGCCATGGCCCGCTGGTAGCTGAGCATGTCGATGAGGAAACCCACAGCGCCCAGGCTGGAGCCCAATTTCTCGAAGTTGGCGCTGGTGACTGGCCCGGGAATGACGTTTTCAACCAGCAGCTTCTCAACCGTGTCGCGCAGGCGAAGCATCGCAGTGGAGGCCTGGTCAAGACCCAGCACCGAAAACACGCCGCGCATTTGTGCCAGCTGGCTGGGCACTTCATGCAAGGGGGTCTTGTCCTGCGGGTTTCGGAAGAAGGTATCGAGTGACTTCTCGATTTCACCCAGATTCGTGCGCAATTCGTCGACCACGCTGCCCATGGTCTGGCGGTCGCTCACGCGTCGGTAGAGGTCCTCCATCCAGGACTCCAGCGGTTCCGATTGGCCACCGCCACTGACATGCTCGAGGCGTTGCGCAAGCCGCTGGCTGCGCGGTGCCATTTGGGTGTCGGCCGGATCCATGTCTTCATAGGCGGCCTCCAGGTACAACACCGAGGTTGCAACTTCCATCGCAAGTGGTGTTGTGGGTGGTTCACCGGATTTGACGGTGACCTCAATCGCCCGCGTCATGGCGCGGGCCAGGTCGCCGCTTTCGGGGTGCATTTTCAGGATCGACTCACACACCGCAGCAAACTGGTCGGTGACGGCCTTGAGCCGGTTGGTGTCGCCGCCAGCCAGGGCGGACCAGGTTTCAGTCGCCGTCGCGATGCGTCTGCGCACCAGCGTCAACACCGCCGGGTCAAAGCGACCAAACTGGACCACGCTGTAGTTGAAGGGCCCGGATTGCGACAGCTTGTAAGCGTCGCGCACAGCCGCCAGCACAGGTGCGTTGGCAGGTGTCGCCCCAGCCGCATTGGCACAGAAAAACAGCAGGTCTTGCGCCAACCGGTCAGATACGGCGGGGTCGCCCTTGGCGAGGGTCGCGTATTGAAGCAATACCCTTGATGCACCGCGTTTGGCGTAAACGTCTGAAGGACACAAGCCGACGGCATGGGCTTCAAAAAATGCCGCGCAAATTTTCCAGAACACGCGCGCCTCAAGCTGCGTTTGCGCCTGTGCCAGGCCCAACGCCAGGTCGCGCAACACGGCTGCCGAGCCCGGGTCGCCGGTTTTCACCAGCTTCAAGACGGCCTGGTCCAGCTGGCTGCGTACCTCCGGCACGTAGGGCAGTGGCGCGGTCCGAATCGGCATGGGCGCATCCACCCATTGCCAGTCAAACGGCCACAAGTCGGCCGGGTGGATGCGTTCACCGTCAACGAGGTTCAGCACATCGCGATATTGCGCAAACAGGGACACCGGCGAGCTGGATTTGCCCTTCAAGACACTTTCGAGGTACTCCGCCAGCGCGAAACTGGCACTCTCCATCTTGTTGGCCGCCTCGTCACTGCAAAGCTCCGGGCGCTGGACAAATTTTTGCGCCAGGGCTTCCATCGCGCGCATGACTTTGGCCGGCGCGCTGAAACCCACCATCTCCAGCGCACCAACGGCCTGGTGCAATTGCTGGCGGGCTATGCGCAGCTGGCTGGCGTCCAGATCGGCCAGGTCCGAGCCACGCGCCAATTCGGCGTCACGCACAAAACGGCGCATCGCCTTGGTCGCGCCGTCCAGCGATTTCTTGAGTTCGTCAAGCACCCAGGCCAGGGGGCCCAGGTCATTGGCGGCGGCGGTTTCAGTGTCGTCAGTGATGGGGGTGGCTGTCATGGATTGCTGCGCTCCTCTCGAATGTCCGGATCAAGCGATCTTGAAACGGGACACCGACTGACTGAGTTCTTCGGCCATTCTGGACAACTCGCGCACCTGGCTGGCGGTGGCCTTTGTCCCTTCGCCGGTTTGTTCCGTCACGGCAAAAATGTGCTGAATGTTTTCGGCCACGCCGTTGGCGAGATTGGCCTCGCGCGCCGTTGAGTTGGAGATATGCTGGATCAGCTCCGAGAGCCGGCGCGACACGCGGTCGATTTCGGTCAGCGCGGTGCCGGCGTTGTCTGAAAGCTTCGCGCCTTCCACCACGCCCTGGGTCGAGCGCTCCATGGCGCCCACGGCATCCTGCGTGTCGGTTTGAATGGCTTTGACCAGCGCCGAAATCTGGCGCGTGGCATCAGCGGAACGCTCGGCGAGGCGCTGAACCTCCTCGGCCACCACCGAGAAACCGCGGCCCGCCTCACCGGCCGAGGCCGCCTGAATCGCCGCGTTCAGCGCCAACACGTTGGTCTGTTCGGTGATGTCGGAAATTAGCTCGGTGATTTCGCCGATCTCCTGGGACGATTCGCCCAGGCGTTTGATGCGTTTGGAGGTGTCTTGAATCTGGTCACGAATGGCGTTCATGCCGCCGATGGTGTTTTGCACCGCCTGCAGGCCGGACTCGGCCGCTTCGAGCGACTGGCGGGCCACCGCGGCGGACTCCTGCGCCTGTGCCGACACCGCATTGATGCGGGTCGCCATCTCCACCACAGCCTGGCCAGTCTGGCGAATCTCATGAAGCTGCTCGTTCGACGCCGCCAGCAACTCCGTGGAAGTGGAATCCACCTCCGCAGTGGTTTGTGACACCTTGCTGGCCGTGCCCTGCACGTTGGCCACCAGGGAGCGCAACTCCTCAATGGTGTAGTTCACCGAGTCGGCGATGGCGCCGGTGATGTCTTCCGTGACGGTTGCTTCCTGGGTCAGGTCTCCTTCGGCCACTGTCTGCAGCTCGTTCATGAGCCGCAAAATGGCGGCCTGGTTGGCGTCGTTCACCCGTTTGGCTTCCTGCTCCTGCAGCTCGGCGGCGAGGCGCTGGTTTTCGGCAACGCCCTGTCGGCTGCGGCCATCCTGCACCTGCACCTGGGTGAAACACCAAGCGCAAAAAACCGCGAACGCAGCGGCAAGAATCAGCAACAACAAAACGAACCCGCCCAGACCCCCGCGTGACGCCAGTTTGCCCTGGGCTTCTTCCAGTGCCTTGCGCAAAGGTTCGCTGTCCGTGATGATCGAGTTTTGTGCCTCGCGCGCTGCGGCCAGGCCCTGCAGGTTACCCAAAATGGTGCCGGCTTGTATGCGGGTCTGCTCATACAACTTGAGCAGTGCGTCCAGTTGCTCCTTCACTTGTGGATCCCGCGACGCCGAAAGGCGAAGCTCCGAGCTGCCTTGCTGCAGGCCCGTGGCGATTTCCTTGAAAGCGTTGAGGTCCTTGCCCAGAAGGAAAACCGCCTCGGCGCCGACACCTTCGGTGGTCAAAAACTCGTTGGACGACTTGCCGATGCGCTGGGTCAGCATCACCAGCTGGCCCGCTGCCGAAATTTCGGCCGGGCCTGCGTTTTGCTGCAGTTTCAAGGAAGAGATCGACTCGGCAATCTCGAGCAGGTCGGAGGACTGGCGGTTGATCTGGCGCAGGGCCGTGTTGACCTGTGTCAGGACCTTTTGCTGGCCCATCACCGTGGATGCACTGATTGCGGCTTTTTCCACCATCGGGGTGATGGTGTCCAGGTCGGGGGCAAATTCTGCGCCCAGCGCGCTGATCTTGAGGTCGCTGTCACCTGATTTGAGGCCCTGCACGGCCTTGCTCAGCACACCCGAACTCTCTTTCACTTCGGCAAATGCAGGCTGGTTGCCGGTCATGGCCTGTGAAACCGATTTGGCCAGGCGTTGAGACTGCATGAGTGACTGGCCGGTGGCACTGAGCTGTTGCGCGGTGGTATTGGCCTGGTTCAAGGCATAGATCACCAGGCCGGCCAAAACCACCAGGGAAATGATCAGATAAATGGTCAACTGGCGCTGGTGGTCACCGAACGATTTCCTGCCAAACAGCGGAAGGGTGATCATGCCCTGTTCGTCCACACCACCGCCTTCACCCAGTGCCTGGCCATCATTGAGCGATGCGTCCAATGGCATGGGGCCAGAAGGGCCCGACCCATGCCCAATCGTGTCCAGGGCGGTGGGGTCTACCGAAGCGTCGGGTGTCGCCAGGCTCAAGCGGGAATCGTGTTCGGAAATTGGGGCGTCGGCGGTCTTGGCGCGAAACAGGCTTTTAAATTGGTCAAGAATGGACATGGTTGAGCCTTCTATTGGGACTGTGCGCTGATATTCAGAAAATCGGGAAGCAAGGAGAGGGTTTGCAGGTTGATTTCCTGCCAAACCGTGCCTGAGGACTCGGTATAACGGTTGCCGAAGTAAGGCGGTGAACCGGGCTCTGGCCCGTTGGCCTGGCTGAAGGCGTCGGTGTTGCGCAGGCCCGCCAGGCTGTCGACCATCAGGGCGCAATTGACCTCCAGCGCCTTGTGCAAGGTCACCACGCTGGCTTCACCCAGAGCGTGTTCGCTGCGGACAGGTGCTTTGCCGCCCGCAATGAACGCCGCCAGGTCCACCACACCAAACAAGCCACCACGCAAATTCAGGACGCCGGCAAACCAGGGTGTGCAATACGGCACCCGCTGCAGATGGCCCAGCGGGAAAATTTCGCCCGACTGGACCAAGGGGAAGAGGTAATTGGCGCCACCGGCGCGCACCGCCAGCCACGACACCAGTACACCTTCAGTGCGGGCGGCTTGCAGGCGGGTCGCCAGACGGGTTTGGAGCTCTCTGAGTGCTGCGCGGTTGGCCATAGGTTGGTATGTTTGTCAGCTGGGCAAACCGCTCAACCCAAGGCCTTGATTTTGCTCAACAAGTCGGCCTCATCGACCGGTTTGGTGATGTAGTCGCGCGCACCCTGGCGCATGCCCCAGACGCGGTCCGTCTCGAGGTTTTTACTGGTGCACATGATGATCGGCACGTCGGCGTATTCCGGCGTGCGGCTGATGGCGCGGGTCAGCTGGAAGCCGTTTTGTCCAGGCATCACGACGTCCATCAGGATCAGGTCGGGCTTTTCTTCGGCCAGGCGCTTGAAGGCGTCGTCGGCGCCTTGCGCGGTGCGCACGGTCAAGCCGTTTTTCTGCAGCAGGTCAGTCAGGAACATGAGTTCCGTTTTGGAGTCGTCAACGATCAGCACTCTCTGGATGGACATCAGGCTGCCCCTTGCATGTGTGACCCGAACTGCTTGACGGCCTGCAGCAACTGGTCTTTGGTAAATGGTTTGGTGAGGTAATCCTGCGCGCCGACCATGCGCCCGCGCGCCTTGTCAAAAACGCCGTCCTTGGACGACAACATCACCACCGGCACTGTGGTGAATTTCGGGTTGCGTTTGATGATCGCGCAGGTCTGGTAACCGTCGAGCCGCGGCATCAGGATGTCGCAGAAGATCAGGTGTGGCTGGTAGTCGTTGACCTTGGCCAGCGCGTCAAAGCCGTCCTCGGCCAGCAGCACCTCGTGGCCACCTTGCTTGAGGAATATCTCGGCGCTGCGCCGGATGGTGTTGCTGTCATCGATGACCAGCACTTTGAAGGTGGTGACTGTTGCATTCACGGGGCCAGACTCCTCAACAGTGGCTAAAACGACGCGTTCCATTGGCGAATCCTGGAGCCGGCAGCTGCACAAAACAAGCGTGCAGCACTCCGGTACGGGGCAATCAAATCTGCACCATCTCGAAATCTTCCTTGCGCGCCCCGCATTCGGGACAGGTCCAGTTCATGGGTACATCACGCCACAAGGTTCCGGGGGCGATGCCGTCGTCGGGCGAGCCCGCCGTTTCATCGTATATCCACCCACATATCAAGCACATCCAAGTTTTGGTATCAGTCACAGCTTAAGGGGCCTTCGAATAGAATGCAATCTATTGTATAGAGCGGATGCAAAACTGTTGCGCTTCAAGCAACGTTTGCTATCAATTTTTCGCCTGCGTGCAACAAACCCACAAGACCAGGCCCCATCCATGACGCCGCCCACCGACATGACACCGCCCGATGATGACCCGCTTGGGGCCGAGGGCGACGATGCCGACTCCCTCGCTCCGGCCTGTGTGCTGGTGTTCAACGCCAACGATCCGAGCGGCTCGGGCGGACTCTCCAGCGATGTAACAGCCGTCGCCTCGGTGGGTGCACACGCCTTGCCGGTGGTCACCGGTTCGTATGTACGCGACACCAATGAAATCACCGACCATTTCGCCTTTGACGACGAAGCCGTGAGCGAGCAGGCGCGCACCATCCTGGAAGACGTGGTGGTGCAGGTGATCAAGGTCGGCTTTGCCGGCACGCCCGAAAACATCAGCGCCATCGCCCAGATTGCCTCCGACTACGACGATCTGCCCCTCGTGGCTTACATGCCTGACCTGTCCTGGTGGACCGAGCAGAAAATCGACGACTATCTGGACGCGTTCAAAGAGCTGCTGTTGCCGCAGACGACAGTGTTGGCCGGAAACCACAGTACCTTGCGCCGCTGGTTGTTGCCCGACTGGGACGGCGCCAGGACGCCGACCGCCCGCGACATCGCCCGTGCCGCCCACGAGCTGGGTGTGCCTTATGTGCTGGTCACCGGCATCGCGCTGGCCGACCAGTTCATCGACAACGTGCTGGCCACGCCCGAGACGGTGCTTTCGAGTGAAAAATTTGAACGGTTCGAAGCCGTTTTTTCCGGCGCCGGCGACACCCTCACGGCCGCGCTGGCAGCGGTGCTGGCCAGCGGCACGGCCTTGCCAGAGGCCGTCAAGGAAGCGCTGGGGTACCTGGACCGCAGCCTCAACGCGGGTTTTCGTCCCGGCATGGGCCATGTCATTCCCGACCGCCTGTTTTGGGCGCAATCCGATGACGACGATGACGACGACAACAGCCAGGACGACGACCGCCAGCTCGCCAAAATGATCTTCGACCTGCCCGCGCCCGATACCAAACACTGACCTTCGGCCGATCCCGGCCCGCCCACCTTGAACCGCCGCATGGACCACAACATCGCCCTTTTTGAACGCGCCAAAGCCGTCATCCCCGGCGGCGTGAACTCGCCCGTTCGCGCCTTCAAAGC
This sequence comes from Rhodoferax sp., assembly GCA_031397915.1. GTDB lineage: Bacteria > Pseudomonadota > Gammaproteobacteria > Burkholderiales > Burkholderiaceae_C > JANYCG01. The sequence continues at coordinate 13,809 of JANNMM010000350.1, forward strand.
CGTCGGTGGCACGCCGCGCTTTGTCAAAAAAGCCCAGGGCGCGTATTTTTGGGACGCCAACGACCAACGCTTCATTGACTACATTGGCTCCTGGGGCCCGATGATCCTGGGCCATGGCCACGTCGCCGTGCTGGATGCGGTGCAAAAAGCCGCTCTGGAGGGTTTCTCCTTTGGCGCGCCGACCGAGCGCGAAGTGGAACTGGCCGAAGAAATCCTCAAGCTCTACCCGTCGATGGACATGGTGCGCCTGGTGAGCTCGGGCACCGAAGCCGGCATGAGCGCCATCCGCCTGGCGCGTGGGACCACCGGGCGCAGCAAATTCATCAAATTTGAGGGTTGTTACCACGGCCACGCGGACGCACTTTTGGTCAAGGCCGGCTCGGGCCTGGCCACCTTCGGCAACCCAACCAGCGCCGGTGTACCGCCCGAAGTGGTGGCTCACACGCTGGTGCTCGAGTACAACAACCTCGAACAACTTGAAGAAGCCTTCAAATTGCACGGCGCCGAGCTGGCCTGCCTGATGATCGAGCCAATCGCCGGCAACATGAATTTCGTGCGTGCTTCGGTGCCCTTCATGAAACGCTGCCGCGAGTTGTGCAGCCAGTACGGCGCGCTTTTGGTGTTTGACGAAGTCATGACCGGCTGCCGCGTGGCGCTGGGCGGCGC
>JANNMM010000360.1:0-1648 GCA_031397915.1 Rhodoferax sp.
GCCAGTCGCTGCTGTGACCGAGGAACCCGCCGCGCCCGCGCTGGCGAAGTTGCCATCACTCGAAGAGGCGCAAGCGCTGACGCCCGAATCTGATTTCAAACCGTTCATGGCCCGGGGCGTGACGCCCGATGTCAAGAACGCCGCAATGAGAAAGCTGTTTGCCGACCCGCACTTCAACGTGATGGATCGGATGGACACTTACATTGACGATTATTCGCTGCCCGACCCGCTGCCCGAGTCGATGTTGCGCAAAATGGCCAGCGCCAAATTCCTGAATCTGTTTGAAGACGACGACGAAAAAAAGGCCCAAGAAAAGGCTCAAACCGCGGCACTTTCAGCCCCTTTCGCGCCTGCAGAAACGCGGGAAGCACCCAATACCCCTGCAGCCCAAGTCGTGGCACAGTCTCCCCTCACGTTGGAACCCCCTGAAAAAAATGACGACACTGATCTGCGACTGCAACCAGACCATGCCCTTGAACCCAAAGGCCTTGGGCGAGGCGCTGCATGAAGACCTGACGCTGCACACCACCTTGTGCCGGCGCGCGGCTGGGGCTTTTCAGGCGGCTGCGAAGTCGGGCGAAGAACTGGTCGTTGCGTGCACGCAGGAGAGCCGCCTGTTCACCGAATTGGCGAGCCAAACCGAAGGTGTACCCAGCCTGGCCGAGCGCCCGATCAAATTCGTCAATATCCGCGAAACCGGGGGCTGGAGCAAAGACGCCGCCAAAGCCATGCCCAAAATCGCCGCGCTGCTGGCGATGGCGCATTTGCCGGAACCGGACCCCGTTCCCACTGTTACCTACAAAAGCGCGGGTCGCTTGCTTGTCATTGGGCCGCTGGATCGGGCCGAACAATTGGCCTCGCTCGTAGACGACGTGCTGGACGTCACAATTTTTGCTGACGGGCCGGGGCGCGTGGGCGGCGCGCAGGAGCGGCGTTACCCAGTGCTTGGCGGCCAGATCGACACCTTGAGCGGTTGGCTCGGCGCGTTCGAGCTGGCCTGGACGCGCAACAACCCGATTGACCTGGATTTGTGCACACGCTGCAACGCCTGCCTGAATGTGTGCCCGGAAGGTGCGATCGGGTTGGACTACCAAATTGATAGCAGCTTGTGCAAATCCAGCAGGGAATGCGTCAAGGTTTGCGCTGTGGCCGGTGCGATTGACTTCTCGCGCAAGGCCAGCAGTGAAAGCGAATCTTTTGATCTGGTGCTCGATTTGCGCGATGTCTCGAACAACACCAAGTCTGGTGCGTTTTTCACACAACACGCGCCGCCGCAAGGTTATTTTCAGCTTGGGGGGCAGTCTGCAGGTTCGACGCATGGACTGGCTGAAACCCAAACACTGTTCAAGTTGCGCGAATTGGTTGGTGAGTTTGAAAAGCCCAAGTTTTTCAATTACAAGCAAAAAATTTGCGCGCACACCCGCAACAAAAAAAGCGGCTGCACCGCTTGCATCGACGTTTGTTCAGCAGTTGCCATCAGCAGTGACGTGGCACGCCAGCAGATCAAAGTGAACCCCAACCTGTGTGTCGGCTGCGGCGCCTGCACTACAGTTTGCCCCAGCGGCGCGTTGACCTTTGCCTATCCGCGCGCCAGCGACCAGGGCGTCAAATTGAAGACCGTGCTGAGCACCTACACACGCGCTGGTGG
>JANNMM010000365.1:0-3799 GCA_031397915.1 Rhodoferax sp.
GAAGGCGCGTTCAAATCCGAAGATTCACTCGCGCCGGTGGCCCTGCGCCTGGGCGAGCTGCTTGGCGGCGCCTATGCCCAAGGGGTTCCCCTGGTCGCCAACTGGGTCGACGGTTTCAAAGTCAATGGCCAGGATTTGCAACCGGGCCAGTTGGTGCTGCTGGAAAACTGCCGCGTCAACAAAGGCGAGAAGAAGTGCGACGAAGCGCTCTCGCGCAAGATGGCTGCCTTGTGCGACATCTTCGTGCACGACGCCTTTGGCACCGCGCACCGCGCCGAAGGCACGACCTACGGCATCGCGCAATACGCGCCCATCGCCTGCGCCGGCCCGCTGCTCGCCGCCGAGATGGACGCGATCTCCAAAGCGTTGGCAAACCCCAGGCGGCCGCTGGTGGCGATTGTGGCGGGCAGCAAAGTCTCGACCAAATTGACCATCTTGAAGAGCCTGAGCGACAAGGTGGATGGCCTTATCGTCGGCGGCGGCATCGCCAACACTTTCATGTTGGCGGCAGGTTTGAAGATCGGCAAAAGCCTGGCCGAGCCGGACTTGCTGAACGAAGCCAAAGCCGTGATCGAGGCCATGAAAACACGCAACGCCGCCGTGCCGATTCCGGTGGATGTGGTCACCGCCAAAACCTTCTCCGCTGACGCGCCCGCCACCGTAAAGGCGGCAACTGACGTGGCGGACGACGACTTGATCCTCGACATCGGCCCGAAGACCGCAGCGCTGCTGGCCACACAGCTCAAGTCCGCTGGCACCATCGTGTGGAACGGCCCGGTGGGTGTGTTTGAATTTCCCGCTTTTGAAAACGGCACGAAGGTGGTTGCCCAGGCGATTGCCGAATCCAGCGCATTTTCGATTGCCGGTGGCGGCGACACCTTGGCGGCCATCGCCAAATATGGGATCGAGAAAGATGTGAGTTACATCAGCACCGGCGGCGGCGCGTTTCTCGAGGTGCTGGAGGGCAAAACCCTGCCGGCATTTGAGATTCTGGAGAAACGCGCGCAGGCCTGAAACCCGACGGCGACGGTAGAATTATTAACACCCATATTAACTTCTTAACGGGGATTGTCCAATTTGTCGTTGACTACGGATTTAATTTAGCTAAATATTACAAAAAAATAGCAATAATACTATATTTATTATAGCAATAAACCAATTTTTAGCGTGACTTACTATAGAATAAATTTTAATATCATTTTTTTCCATAAAATATTCTGAACGATCTTGGCATCCTGACGCACCCCTGTAACCGCCAGCGCCCGCTCGGGCTCCATAATGCGCGGGAGGAGACTTCACCATGACAACAGCAGAAATAGCCCGCACCGGCCCCCGGCGCGCGACCAAAATCGTGGCCACACTCGGCCCCGCGTCAAGCGACCCGGCGCTGCTGGAGCAGATGATCCGCGCCGGCGTGAACGTGGTGCGGCTCAACTTCAGCCACGGCACCGCGAAAGACCACATCGACCGCGCCCGTCTCGTGCGCGAAGCCGCGCAGCGTGCCGGCCGGGAGGTCGGCATCATGGCCGACCTGCAGGGCCCGAAAATCCGCGTGGGCAAATTCGCCGACGGCAAAGCCGACCTTCAAACCGGGCAGAAATTCAAACTTGACGCTTCGCGTGTGGAGCTGGGCGACATCAACGGCGTGGGCCTCGATTACAAAGAGCTGCCGCGCGACGTGAAACGCGGCGACGTGTTGTTGCTCAACGATGGCCTGATCGTGATGACGGTTGACGCCGTGCGCGGCGAAGTGGTCGAAACCACCGTCACCATGGGTGGTGTGTTGTCGAACAACAAGGGCATCAACAAAAAGGGCGGCGGACTTACGGCCTCGGCGCTCACCGCGAAGGACATGGAAGACATCCGCACCGCGATGGCCTTCCAGGCCGATTACGTGGCCGTGAGCTTCCCCAAGAACCGCACCGACATGGAGATGGCGCGCCAGCTCTGCAACGTTGCTGCTGCAGATTTCCGCCACAAGCCGCACCTGATTGCCAAAATCGAACGCGCCGAGGCGATTCCGAACCTCGAAGAGATTCTGCGCGCGAGTGATTCGATCATGGTGGCGCGGGGCGACCTGGCCATTGAGGTCGGCAACGCCATCGTGCCGGCGCTGCAAAAACGCATGATCAAACTCGCCCGCGAGCTCGACAAAACCGTCATCACCGCGACCCAGATGATGGAGAGCATGATCACCAACCCGGTGCCCACGCGCGCCGAGGTGAGCGACGTGGCCAACGCCGTGCTCGACGGTACCGACGCGGTGATGTTGTCTGCCGAAACGGCAGCCGGCAAATACCCGCTGGAGACCGTCATCGAGATGGCCAAAATCTGCCTCGCCGCCGAAGGCGCGGGCGACGTGAAACTCGACGCCGACTTCACCGGCAAAACCTTCGAGCGCATCGACCAGTCGATCGCCATGGGCGCGCTCTTCACCGCCTACCACCTGGGCGCCAAGGCGATTGTGGCCATGACCGACAGCGGCTCCACCGCCCTGTGGATGAGCCGCCACCTGGTCAACGTGCCGATCTACGCGCTCACCTCCAAGGTCGACACACAGCGCAAGATGACGCTCTACCGCAACGTACGCCCCTTGCTGATGAGCGCCAACAACGACCGCGACACCGCACTGGTCGAAGCCGAAAACCATTTGAAGAAACGCGGCATCGTGCAAAGCGGCGATGTCTACGCCATCACCTGCGGCGAACCGATGGGTGCGCCGGGGGGGACGAATATGTTGAAGATTTGCCGGGTGGGGTGAAGAGAAAGCGTCGCAGTTGGTGATTCTGGCTTCAACGCTGCTCGGAATCCTGCCAACGTTTGTGCATTGGGGCGGTGCTCTGCAATCACATTCACCGTGGTCGGCGTCGCCAACTGCGCCTCTTCGCAAAATCGAGCGCGCATTACATTGTGAATGCTGGTCCAAAGAACGCGACTGCATGCGCCAGCCGGTTCCACGTTCCGTGAATTAGTGCCCACGGCACCTCCACTAAAATCACCCCCATCGGCAAAAGTTACCAAGCGGTTACCAAACCTGTTTGCCCACAGCTAGATCCATCAATTTTCACCTTCTCAGAGGTTTCCTATGGCACTCGTCTCAATGCGTGAGCTGCTCGACCACGCGGCTGTCAACGCTTACGGCATTCCGGCTTTTAACGTCAACAACCTTGAGCAGGTGCAGGCGGTGATGGAGGCGGCCAACGAGGTCGGTGCGCCGGTGATTTTGCAGGCCAGCGCGGGGGCGCGCAAATACGCGGGCGAGGCTTTCATCAAACACCTGATCTCGGCGGCGATTGAGGCCTACCCGCACACTCCGCTGGTGATGCACCAGGACCACGGGCAAAGCCCCGACGTCTGCCGTGGCGCCATCAACCTGGGCTTCAGCTCGGTGATGATGGACGGCAGCCTGGAAGGCGACGGCAAGACCATCGCCAGCTACGACTACAACGTCGACGTGACGCGCAAGGTGGTGGACATGGCGCACGCGCTGGGTGTCACCGTGGAAGGTGAACTGGGCTGCCTGGGCAGCCTGGAAACGATGCGCGGCGACAAGGAAGACGGCCACGGCACCGACGCCACCATGACACGTGAACAACTGCTGACCGACCCCGAACAGGCTGCCGACTTCGTCAAGCGCACGCAGCTCGACGCACTGGCCATCGCCATCGGCACCAGCCACGGCGCCTACAAGTTCAGCCGCAAGCCCACGGGTGAAACGCTGGCCATCAGCCGCATCAAGGAAATCAACGCCAGAATTCCCAATACGCACCTGGTGATGCACGGCAGCTCCAGCGTGCCG
>JANNMM010000009.1:0-5355 GCA_031397915.1 Rhodoferax sp.
TTGAGATTTCGGCGCAATCCCGGGTTCACCCACCGGCGTCCAGCGTATACGCCGCATGCTGGTCCTGCGCCAGCGCCACGGCGATCTGGGGCAGGGCGGCCTGCATCGCGGCTTTGAGGGTGAAGGGCGGGTTGATCACAAACATGCCGCTGGCCGGCAGGCCCGGACGCTCGACCTCGCCCGTCGCGTCAGTGAGCAGCTTGCTGTTTTTCACCGTCAGTGCAGCGTTCAACCAGGACTTGCCGGCCTTGATGGCCAAGGTCTTGAGTTTTTTGGGCAGGTCGTGCGCCTCGGGGCGCGGGATGATCGGGTACCACACGGCGTAGGTGCCGGTGGGGAAACGCTTGAGCGCGTCGGCCACCATCTGGGCCACGCGGGCGTAGTCACTTTTGATCTCGTAACTTGGGTCACACAACACCAACGCCCGCTTCGAAGGCGGCGGCAAAAATTTCTTCAGGCCTTCAAAACCGTCTTCGCGCATCACCGCCACCTGGCGGCCGGCTTCGAGCTGGGCCACGTTGGCGGTGAGGGTCTTGATGTCGGTCGGGTGTAACTCAAATGCCTTGAGCTTGTCGCGCCCGCTCAAATAGCGCTGGATGATGAAGGGCGAGCCTGGGTAGACTTTTGCGCCGCTTTTGCCGCCGCCCGACGCATTGAAGCTGGCAACCAGATCGAGGTAGTCCTGCAAGGCGGGAGCTGTGAAAGGGGCAGCTTGCGCCGGTGATTTTGCGGCGGATTTGGCGGCTGTTTTTGCGGGCGTATTGGCCGCCGGCGGCCCGGCGAGCAGCCGCAGGTAACCCTGCGCCGCTTCACCGCTGGTGGCGGCGTAGTCGCCGTCGAGCCGGTACAGCCCGGCGCCGGCGTGGGTGTCCAGCACCATCAGCGCCGCCTCCTTGGCGGTCATGTGTTTGAGGATGGCGATCAACGCCGTGTGTTTGAGCACGTCGGCGTGGTTGCCGGCATGAAAAGCGTGGCGATAACTGAACATCACCCAATGGTAGCGGCCGCAATGGCCAAAATGCGTGCAAAAATGGCAATCCATGTTGGAATCGCCCCCCACCACCTTCGTTGTCGCGCCTCCGACCCTTTTCCATTCCGACGCACTGCCCATCGGAACCAAGCTCGGCGAGTTTGAAGTTACCGGGTTGTTGGGTGTGGGCGGTTTTGGCATGGTCTACGGCGCTTTCGACCATTCGCTGCAGCGCACCGTGGCGATCAAGGAGTTCATGCCGTCGGCGCTGGCCGGGCGCTCCGATGGCGAGGCGTTGATCTGCCGCTCCTCGGCCGACCAGGGCGCCCTCACGGCGGGCCTGCGCTCCTTTGTGGCCGAGGCCCGTCTGCTGGCGCAGTTTGACCACCCCTCGCTGGTCAAGGTGTACCGCTTCTGGGAAGCCAACAACACCGCTTATATGGCGATGCCGCTGTACCGCGGCCTCACCCTCAAAAACGCGCGCAGCCAGGCCCAATGCCCGCCACCGGAGCCCTGGCTTCGCGCCCTGTTGTGGTCGATTCTGGGCGCCTTGAAGTACCTGCACGAACACAACACCGTGCACCGCGACATTTCGCCCGACAACATCTTTTTGCAGGAGGTCGGCCCACCAGTCCTGCTTGACCTGGGCGCCGCGCGGCGCGCCATCAGCGACCAGAGCCAGAAACACACGGCAGTGCTGAAGGTCAATTACGCGCCGATCGAGCAATACGCCGACTCCGGCGACATGGCGCAGGGCCCCTGGACCGACCTATATGCCCTCTCGGCGGTGGTGCACGGCTGCCTGTGCAACGCGCCGCCCCTGCCGGCGGCCTTTCGCGTGGTGCGCGACCGCATGCCCACGATTGCCAGCGTGGCCCAAACGGTCGAGTCGATTTTTGACCAGTCGTATTCGCCGCAGTTTGTGCAAGCACTGGGCCATGCACTGGAGATTCAACCGCAGGATCGCCCTCAGAGTGTGCAGGCCTTCATCGACGAGATGGGTTTGACTGCGCCACAAGGCATGCAGGCGGTTTCGTGGCGGGACGGGTTGAACTCCGGCGGAATCATTCCGGTGGCGGATTCCGAGGCCAAAACCGTGCTGCAGGTCTCCTTCGCGCACGACCGGGGTGTTACCGCGCCCGCCACAGACGACGCACCGCCGGAACACATCAGTGCCTACGGTGTCCTGGAACAAGACAGCAGCCTGTTGATCGCCGACAACGTGCCCGAATTTGTCGCCGAAACCGCAAAGGTGGCCGTCATCGAGGCGCTTGTCACCGCACAGCCGGTTGAAAAGACGGCTGAGAAGCCGGTGCAAACACCGGTGCAAACAACGGTACAAACACCCGTACAAACGGCGGCACAAACACCAGTCAAAACGCCGGTCTACGCCGGAATGGCCAATAAAGAAGCCGTCGCACCCCCAAAATCCCGCACGTTTGCCATCGCCGTTGCGTGTGTGGTCGCGTTGTTGGGCGGTGCCGGTTACTGGTTGACGGCGAAACCGCCGGCTGCGTCGACGGTGGCGGCACCGAAGTCCGAGCCACCGCCCAGTGCCCTGCCCAAGGCGGCACCTGCCGCGCCGCCCGCACCGGCAGTGGCTGCTGTGCCGCTGGCCGAGCCCGCCAAGGCAGCCCCCCCCAGCGCGGCACTGGCGGCTGCACCAGCGGCCGCACCCAAGTTGGCCGCCAGCGCGGTCGCCAAACCGGCCTCCGCCCCCGGGGCTGGTAAAAAGGCGGAACTTGCCGCCAAATCGCCCAAACCTGAGCCTGCCAAAACGCTGCCCGATACCCGCACGCCTGCACCCAGGCCGGTAGCCGAGGCACCGCCCGCCGCGGCGCCGCCCGCCGCTGCGCCCACCCCGGCTATCGCCCCCGCCCAGCCCCCGACGCAGGCCCGTGCCCGGGTGGGCCCGGCAGAACTCTGTGCCGACCGCAACTTCCTGACGCGCCCGATGTGCATTTTTCAGGAATGCGAAAAGCCCGAATTTTCCGGATTGGCGTTTTGTGTGGAGAACAAACGCCAGCTCGAGCGCAACAACCCGCCCACCGGGCGGTGAGTCGCTGGCCCGCCAGAACTGCAGCGTCTGAGGGTCGCTTGAAAACAACACTGGTGCTCTTGGGCGCTTCCTTTGTATAATGGAAGGCTTCGCAGCGATTTTGTGACTCCGCGGCAAAGCGCTCTTGGCATCGTCTCACGACTGTGCGCCGAGTGAACCCCACCTAAGAGACTCCCACCAGAGGAGGCCCGACCGTGGAAAAGGGTCCGCCAAACCTTCTTGAAAGAGAAAACTCATGAAAACGTTCAGCGCAAAACCCGCTGACGTGACGCACGAGTGGTTTGTGATTGACGCGACCGACAAGGTCCTCGGACGAGTAGCCAGCGAAGTTGCTCTCCGTTTGCGCGGCAAACACAAGGCCATTTATACGCCTCACGTCGATACCGGCGACTTCATCGTCGTCGTCAATGCAGCCCAGCTGCGTGTCACCGGCGCCAAGCCGACCGACAAAATCTACTACCGCCACTCGGGTTACCCCGGCGGTATTTCGTCCACGAATTTCCGTGACATGCAAGCCCAACACCCCGGCCGCGCTTTGGAGAAAGCCGTCAAGGGCATGCTGCCCAAAGGGCCGCTGGGTTACGCCATGATCAAAAAACTCAAGGTTTACGGTGGCGCCGAGCACCCGCACACCGCCCAGCAGCCCAAAGTGCTGGAAATCGCAGGTATTTCTGCCAACGCAGCCAAACGGGAGGCCACCCCATGATCGGTGATTGGAACAATGGCACCGGTCGTCGCAAATCCAGCGTCGCCCGTGTGTTTCTGAAAAAAGGCTCCGGCCAGATCGTGGTCAATGGCAAAGCCATTGAGGCGTTCTTCGGTCGTGCGACCTCGATCATGATCTGCAAACAGCCCTTGCTGCTGACCAACCACGCCGAAACCTTCGACGTGATGGTCAACGTGGCCGGTGGCGGTGAGTCCGGCCAGGCTGGCGCCGTGCGCCACGGCATCACCCGCGCGCTGATCGATTACGACGCGACCCTGAAGCCCGAGCTGTCCAAAGCCGGCTTTGTGACGCGTGACGCCCGCGAAGTCGAGCGTAAAAAGGTCGGTTTGCACGGTGCGCGTCGCCGCAAGCAATTCTCAAAGCGTTAATCTTCGCGTTTCCGACAAAACCGCCTGGAAGCAATTCCGGGCGGTTTTTTCTTTGGGGCATTTGCTTACAGCCCCTTTACCCACCACTGCTAGACTCAGCCTCCCATGCGCTTTCGCCTGCTTCGCCGCCGCCTGACCATCAGTGCCCCCCGCATGTCGGTGCGAAGTGCCTTGCCGTGGCCGTTTCGCTGGGCAGTACTGGCGCTGGTATTTGGTTTTTGCGCGGCGATTGGCCTGTGGGCCTTTGAGTTTGGCAAGGAAATTGCCGGTGTCGACGGCCAAGTGCACGAAGAACTGCAAAAAGCCAGAGTAGAGCTGACGGCCTTGCGCGGCGAGCTGGCCACCGCCATCGCCGCCCGCGAGAAAGCGCAGTCAATCGCCGACACCTCGGGCACCCTGATCACCACCGAAAAGGCGGCCCAGGAAGGCCTCACGGCGCAAAACAAGCTGCTGGACACCGAAAACCGCAAACTCAAGGAAGAGCTGGGTTTCTTCGAAAAGCTGATCCCGGCCACTGGCGCAGAAGGCATCACCGTGCGCGGCCTGCAGGCCGAGGTACTGGCGGGGCGGCAGGTAAAATGGCAGGTTCTGCTGATGAATGCACAAAAAAATGCGCCCGACTTCAACGGCAAACTCGAAGTCAATTTTGCCGGCACCCAAAACGGCAAACCTTGGGTGGGTTCACCACCCGGAGGTGCAAAAGAGCTTAAATTTCGTCAATTTGGCCGAACGGAGGGCATTTTTGACCTTCCCGAGCAAACGACGGTCAAGTCAGTGTCGGTCAAAGTGGTCGAAGGCAGTGTCGTACGGGCCAGCCAATCGGCGAAGATTTAAGCAGTTCAACGCTGGAGACAAGCCCCATGTTCAAGAAAAAACAGCCTCCTATCAAGAGCCTCATTGCCCATGGCAGCCAGATTTCGGGCAACATGCGCTTCACCGACGGCCTGCGCGTTGACGGCTCGGTAATCGGCAACCTGCGCGCCAGCGAAGACGAGCCGAGCCTGCTGGTGATTTCCGAGTCAGCCTCGATCACCGGTGAGGTACATGCCGACCACATCATCGTCAATGGCACCGTCAAAGGGCCTATTTACGCCTCGGTGATGCTGGAACTCCAGCCTAAAGCCCGCATCGAAGGTGAGGTGCGTTATGCCGCACTCGAAATGCACCAGGGCGCCCTGGTATCGGGCCAGTTGCGCCCGCTGCTGGAGGGTGAGGACAAACCCACACTGAA
>JANNMM010000043.1:0-2950 GCA_031397915.1 Rhodoferax sp.
CACCATCGAGCAATACGGCGCCTCGAAGCTTTCGGTGCGGGTGAACTCGCCGGCCGCGTTGATGGTGTAGACCTCGATCTCCCGGCTGGCCACCCCTTCGTTGTTGTAGCTGAAGGCGATGCACTCGCCGGTTTCGGGGTCGACTTTCGGGTGGGCGGTGAAGGTCTTGCGCTTGAGTTGCCCGTTGAAGTCGCGTTCGCCCAGCGTCGCCAGCGTGGCCGGGTCCAGCTCGTAGGGCCGGCCCGATTCCTTCAGCGCATAGAGCTTGCCGTGGTGCCACATGATGGACGTGTTCGCCGTGTTGTTGTCGCGGCCCGCCACCTCGGGCAAATCGGTGAACCGGTTGCGATAGGCGCCAAACAGCGCGCGGCGCGCCTGGCGCTCCAGCTCAAACTTTTCAGTGCGCACATAACGCGTCTTCAGGTCGGCATGGCCATTCTCGAAGCGGACGCAGTGCACCATGCCGTCGCCGTTCAGGAAGATGTCCTTGCCCAGCAGCGGCGGAAAGGTCGGGTCGGCGCTGTTGCGGTAGTAGGCGCCATTGAGCTCTGGCGGAATCGTGCCAGTGACTTCCAGGTCATACACGTCGCCTTCGATGCGCACCGGCGCCGCATAACCGCGGTACACGATGTCATCCGGGAACTGGCGCTCAACGGGGCGGGCGGAGCGGGCGGTTGGGGTCGAAAGGTCCATGAATTGCCTCCAGTGATAGAAATGGTTTTGGTAACGGTCAAACAAACATCTTCAACAGGCCCAGCGCGGTGGGCGGGCGGGGAATGGAAAAACGCACGTCTTTCCAGTCGGCGGCGGCGGGCCGGGCCAGGCAGCGCTGGTGCCAGGCCTGCACGTGTGGCCAGGCATCCAGCGCAATGCCGCACTGGGGCGCTAGATCCATGACAGTCGCCACGTTCAGGTCGGCCACCGTGAAGCGCTCACCCATCAGCCATTCACGGGCTGCCAGATGCGCATCGAGCACCTTGAACGGCCAGTCCAGTTTGGCGATGGCCATTTGCGCCTGCTCTTCGTCGCGCGCGCCTTCGGCGAACAGCTTGCGGTTGGCAGCGGCGAACAGCAGGGGCTTTTCAACCTCGGTCACTACCCAGAAGCTCCATTGCGTGGCCAGCGTGTCCTCTTGCAACCCCTGCGGTGCGATGTTTGATCCGTACTTTTTGGCCAGGTAGAGGTTGATGGCCATGGACTCGCAGACAATGAATCCAGCATCGTCGATCACCGGCACGCGGCCGTTGGGATTGATGGACAGAAACGCCGGCTGCCGGGTGCTACCATCCAAAAAATGGGTGGGTACATGCTCGAACGCCAGCTTCAGTTCCTTCAGCATCCACACGGTGCGGTGGGCGCGTGAGGTCATGGCCCCATAGAGTTTCAGCATCCTGGTTTCTTTCTTGTGGTCTGGCAACGTTGCAGGGTGGTGACTATAGGAAGGGCAGCCCCTTTTGAAAAACAGTTTCTTTCGATGCCGTGCATCGCCCTCACCAATACCTGTTCATGCGCCTTGACCGTTTTGACCTGAATCTGCTGGTGGTGCTGGATGCGTTGCTGGAAGAGCGCAATGTCACCAAAGCCAGCCAGCGCGTGCACATTGGCCAATCCGCTGCCAGTGGCGCCTTGGCCAGGCTGCGCGACTATTTTGAAGACGACTTGCTGGTTCCCGTCGGGCGAAAGCTGGTTCTCACGCCTTTGGCAGAGGGTCTGGTCGAGCCAGTCCGGGACACCTTGCTGCGGGCCCGCGCCGCCATTGCTCGAAAACCGGAATTTGACCCGGGCTCGGCCGAGCGCCGGTTCCTGGTGTGCGCCTCCGATTACGTCACCACCGTGGTGCTCGCCGCCGCCGTCGCGCGCCTGGCAACCCTGGCGCCCAAGGTGTCGGTGGACATCCGGGCGCACTCGCGCAATGTGGCCGAGGTGTTTGAGCGCGGCGGCATCGACCTCCTGGTGATGCCCCGGCAGTACATCGAGCCGATCGACCACCCCAGCCAGATGTGGTTCACAGACGACCAGGTCTGCGTGGTCTGGAGCGGCAGCGAGGCCGCCCGCACAGGGCTGGATTTTGAACACTACCTCGCCCTGGGCCATGTGGCCGTGCGTTTTGGCGACGAGCGCAGCCTGACCTTTGAAGAATGGTTTCTGCCGCGTTATGGCAAGCAGCGGCGGGTGGAAGCCAGCGTGGACAATTTCAGCACCCTGCCCCTGCTGGTGGTGGGCACGCAGCGCGTCGCCACGCTGCACCGCCGCCTGGCGGTGCACTTTTCAAAGTACCTACCACTCACGCTGATTGAGCCGCCGTTCGAGATGCCGGCCGTCGAAGAGACCATGTGCTGGCCGCGTTACCAGGACCAGGACCTGGCCCACCGCTGGTTCCGCAATGTGCTGCTGGAGAGCGCCGGGCCGCCAACCGCTTCAGTTTTCGGCCTCGAAGCCTGAGGCCTTGACGATCGGGCCCCAGCGCTCCAGATCGGCCCGCGCCAGGCGGTCCAGCTCCTGCGGCGTTGACGATGCCGCTTCCAGGCTGCCGCTGGCCAGCGCCTGCGCATACGCTGGCGACGCCAGCACCGCGCGGACGATGGGCACCACCCGCGCCTGCACCTCGGCAGACGGTGCGCCCGCGATATAGACCCCGAACCAGTCGCGCATCTCCAGGCCGGCAACCTTTTGCTCGGCAAAAGTTGGCACATCCGGCGCGAACTTTGAGCGCACCGGGCCGCTGACCGCCAGCAGGCGAAGTTTGCCCGCCTTGGCGTGCTGGACCATGTCGCCCAGCGTCAGCACCAGTGCGCTGATCTGCCCGCCCATCAGGTCGTTGAGCGCGGGGGTGCCGCCACGGTAGGGCACATGCGTCATGCCCAGTCCGAGCGAGCGGCTCAGCGCGTCGCCGACAAAATGCGGGGGTGCGCCTGCGGCCGGCGAGCCAAAGCTGACTTTGCCCGGATTG
>JANNMM010000050.1:0-18307 GCA_031397915.1 Rhodoferax sp.
CGGCTCCCAGCGCTCAATGTGCTGGAGAACGGCCTGCGTGACCTCCACCGGCGAGAGTGCGTGCGTGCGGTAGGCGCGCAGCAACTCCTGCGCACTCAAGTCATGCAATGCAGTCAAGGCCAATTTTTCGACGGGCCGCCCCGAGTTCTCGAAGAGCGGCGAAGCCAAAAATTAGCCCCCTCGGGGGGCAGGGTCCACACGAAGTGGGAAAGCGTGGGGGCCACGCCTTCAGGCCCAATGGATGGCGGCCAGGTCGTTCACAAAAATCGGCATGTCTTTCCACAAACCCTTGAGGTTTTTGTCCGCCAGCGTGATCCATTGCGGCTGGTACAAGAAAGCGTGCACGGCTTCATTGGCCAACATGCGCTGCGCGTCGCCGAGCAGTTTGGCGCGGTCGGCCGGGCGCGGCGTGGCCTTGATCTTGTCAAACAAGGTATTGAAGGCGGGCGACTCGTAATTCCAGTAATACCCCGGCTTGGCAAAGTTGCCCAGGTCAAACGGCTCCACGTGCGAGATGATGGTGAGGTCGTAATTCTTGTTGGTGTAGGTCCCGCTCAACCACTGGGCCCATTCAACGTTTTCAATTTTGGCAATGATGCCGACCTTGGCCAACTGCGCTGCGATCACCTCGCCGCCCTGGCGCGCGTAGGGCGGTGGCGGCAGTTTGAGCGTGAGTTCCAGAGGCGTTTTGACGCCGGCTTCAGCCAGCAAGGCTTTGGCCTTGTCGACGTTGTAGGGGTTGATGCCGGTGGTGTCGACAAAACCGAAACCGCCGGGCACGTAATGGCTGCCAATGGGCGTGCCGTAGCCGTCGCCCGCGCCTTCTATCACCGCCTTGCGGTCAATCGCAGCGGCAATGGCGCGGCGAACCCGCACGTCGTCCAGCGGCTTCTTCTTGTTGTTGATGGCGAGGATGGTTTTGGCGCGCGAGCCGCTGGCCATCACCTGGAATTTCGGGTTGCTCTTGAACTGCGGCACGCTTCGGGGGGTGACGCGCGGAAAGGCGTCGATGTCGCCCGCCAGAAGCGCCGCCACCTGGGCCGCCGGGTCGCTGATGAAGCGGAAGGTGACTTTCTTGAGCTTCACCTGCGCCGCATTGCGGTATGCGTCCCACTTCACCAGGGTGATCGACGAGCCTTTGTTCCACGCGTCGAGTTTGAAAGGCCCGGTGCCATTGGGCCTGGTGGCGTTGGTATCGACTGATTTGGGCTCGACGATGATGGCCGTGGCCTGGCCCATGAGGAAGAGGAAGTCGGGGTCGAGCTCCTTGTTGATGATGACCACCGTGTGCTCGTCAATTGCCGCCACACTTTCCATCATGGCGAAGGTGCGTTTGTCCTTGTTGGTGCTTTTCTCGCCGGCGGCGCGCTCGAATGAGTACTTGACGGCAGCGGCGTTGAAGGACTCGCCATTCTGGAACTTCACGCCTTTGCGCAAGGTAAAGGTGTAGGTGCGAAGGTCGGGCGAGACCTCCCATTTTTCGGCCAGCAGGGGCGACACTGTGCCGTCGCTGTTGATTTTGGTCAGCGTCTCGAAAACGTTGTAATGGGTGATCTCGGCAATGCTCGAAGCCGCGCCGCCCGTGGGGTCAAGCCCGGGGGAGGGCTCCAGCGTCATGCCCAACACCAGCGTTTCTTTTTTGCCCTGCGCCATCGCCGCGATGGGCGACGTGGCAAGAGCCGCCATGGCGGCAGACGTGGCAGTGGTGGCTATGGTTTGACGGCGATTGATCATGAGGTGCTCCAGTTGGCGAAGGTCAAACAATACCATCAACGCGGTGTGGATGTAACGGGATGACGCGGTTCTTGAGATGCAGCGCTGCCAGACCGATGCCTTTGAGGAAGTCCATGAATATTTCGTGCGTTATCTAAAATAAGTTTAAATTAAGTTAAAAAAATAACTTATTTAGTATTATTAATATAGCAACTAGCATATATTTATCGTGACTTAATAGCGCAAAATTTCACTCCTACAAAAGTATAAATAAATTTAAATATCATGTGTCAAATGGCAGGCAACCCAATGGCTTGTGGAAGCCGATGAAACGCGGGCCAGCGGCGGTCGGCTGGCATCACATTGCGCTTGGGCCAACGGGCAGCGTGGGGCATACGGGCAGGCCGTAGCAGGGTGTTCACGCGGGACCACCGGAATGCTGCGCCTGCGCGCGTGGCCCGCCGCCGGCTCCATGCGCGGCACGGCTTGCAGCAGGGCCCGTGTGTAGGGGTGCGCAGCGTCGTGAAAAAGGGTTTCGGGCGTGCCCTGTTCCACAATGCGGCCCTGGTAAATTACGGCGACTTCATCACACAGGTGGTCCACCACGGCCAGGTCGTGGCTGATGAGCAGGTAGGTCACGCCAAACTGCTGCTGCAAGTCCTGCATCAGGTTGAGCACTTGCGCTTGCACACTCACGTCCAGGGCGCTCACCGGTTCGTCGGCAACGATGAGTTTGGGCCGCGTGATCAAGGCCCGTGCAATGGCGATGCGCTGGCGCTGGCCGCCGGAAAACTCATGCGGGTATTTGTCGAGGTCGGGTTGGCGAAGGCCCACCGATGCAAGTACTTCAGAGGCTTGCTCCCGCATCTGTTTCACGCTGGTTTTTCCCAGTGCCGCCAGCGGTTCACAGACAATTTTTTCAATTTTCTGGCGCGGGTCAAGCGAGCCGTAGGGGTCTTGAAACACCATCTGGAAATCGCGGCGCGCGGCGCGCAGTTCGGCGGCATCCAGCGCCGCCAAGTTTTGCCCCAACAGGTGCACGCTGCCACTGCTGGGTTTCTCCAGCGACATCACCAGGCGCGCCAACGTGGACTTGCCCGAGCCGGATTCACCCACCACACCCAGGCTGCGCCCGCTGTGCAGTGTGAGGCTCACGCCCTGCAGGGCGTGAACCACAGGCGGCTTCTCCCACAAACGCTCGCGCGGCAGGTTGTAGGTGCGCGTGAGGTCATTGACCTGCAGCAGCGGCGCACTCATGCGGGTTGCCCTGCTGGCAACGGTGTTTCAGCCGCTGCCGCGTCAGGCATGGATTCAAACTGCGCTGCGACCTCGGCGAGCCGGAAACACTTCGCTTCGTGGGCAATTTCCAAAAATGTGCCTGGCGGGCGCTCGCTTGAACACGGTTCAACCGCGAAACTGCAGCGCCCCGCAAACGGACAACCTCGCGGCAGGTCAACCAGCTCGGGCACACTGCCGGCAATGGTGGTGAGGCGGGCGCCGCGCGCCGCGCCCAGGCGCGGGCGGGCGCCGAAGAGGCCACGGGTGTAGGGGTGGGCTCGGTGGGTGAAGATCGCCTGTGTGGGGCCGCTTTCGACGACGCTGCCGCCATACATCACCATCATGTGTTCGACGTTTTGGGCGATCACGCCCAGGTCGTGTGAAATCAGGATCAAGGCCATGCCGCGCTCTTGCACCAGGTCGCTGATGAGGTCCAGGATCTGGCCCTGTATCGTCACGTCCAGCGCGGTGGTGGGTTCGTCGGCAATCAACAGGTCGGGGCCACAGGCCAGGGCCATGGCGATGGTGACGCGCTGGCGCTGGCCGCCGGAGAACTGGTGGGGGTAGGCGTCGATGCGGCTGGCCGCCTTGGCAATGCCGACGCGCTCCAGCAGCTGAATGGCCTGGCTTCGCGCCTGACCTTTACTGGCGCCCCGGTGCAGCCGCAGCGGCTCGGCCACCTGGTGCCCAATGGTGTGAACCGGGTTCAACGCCGTCATCGGTTCCTGAAAAACCATGCCGATGCGGTTGCCGCGGATGGCCCGCAACAAATCGTCCGGCTGGCCCACCAACTCCTGTCCGTCAAAACAGATGCTGCCTGAGACCACGGCTTTTTCCGGCAACAAGCCCAGCAGCGAAAGCGCGGTGATGGACTTGCCGCAACCCGATTCACCCACCAGGCCCAGTGTCTGCCCGCGTTCGAGCGAGAAACCCACGTCTCGCACGGCCAGACCGAGTCCGCGCGGCGTCTGCAGTTGCACATTCAGGTTGTTGATCTCGAGCAGTGGCATGTCGTCTTTGGCGAAGTGGGGCTCTAGCGTTGTCGCGCCAGGCGCGGGTCCATCAGGTCGCGCAAGCCGTCGCCCAGCAGGTTCAGGCCGAGCACCGCCAGCACAATGGCCACACCCGGGAACACTGCCAGTTGCGGCGCCTGGAACAGCAGTGTTTGCGCTTCGGCCAGCATGCGGCCCCACGAGGGTTGCGGTGGCTGGGTGCCCAGGCCCAGGTAGGAGAGCGCCGCCTCGGCCAGGATGGCGATGGCGAATCGGATGGTGATCTGCACGATCAAGACCGAAGAGATGTTGGGCAACACATGCTCGAACGTGATGCGCCACGGCCCCTTGCCACAGGCGCGCGCGGCCAGCACGTATTCGCGTGCCCACACAGCGTTGGCGCTGGCACGGGTGACGCGGGCGAAGTTGGGAATATTGAAGATGCCAATGGCGATGATCGAATTGACAATGCCCGCGCCAAACACGGCGGTCATCATGATCGCCGACAGGATCGCCGGGAAGGCGAAGGTGAAGTCGGCCAGCCGCATGATGAGCTCTTCCACCCAGCCGCGTTTGGCAGCCGCCAGCAGCCCGAGGCCTGCGCCAACCGCCAGTCCGATGCTGACCGCAATCACGCCGACCAGAATCGAGTTGCGTGCGCCCACCAGCAGCAGTGAGGTCACGTCGCGCCCAAACGGATCGGTGCCCAGCCAATGCGCCGCGCTGGGTTTTTGCAGCTTCATCGCCATATCAATTTCATAAGGCGACCACGGTGTCCACACCAGTGAAAGTGTGGCCGCCAGCACCAGCAGCAGCGTAAGAATGGCGCCAACAACAAAACTGCGGTGCCTCAACATCCTCATGCCGCGCGCCTCATATGTCACCCGCTTTCACGCGCGGGTCAATCACCGCGTACAACACGTCCACGATGAAATTCACCACCACCACCATGGTGGCCAGCAACATCACGCAGTTGCGCACCACAATCAAGTCCCGGTTGGAGATCGCCTGAAAAATCAGGCGGCCCAGGCCCGGCAGGTAAAACACATTCTCAACCACAATCGTGCCCGCCAGAAGCTCGGCAAACTGCAAACCCATGACGGTGATCACCGGAATCATCGCGTTGCGCAACACGTGGCCCCAGACCGTGGCCCGGTTCGACAAACCTTTGGCGCGCGCCGTGCGCACAAAGTCTTCACGCAGCACTTCCAGAACGCTGCTTCGGGTGATGCGCGCCAGAATGGCTGACTGCACCACTGCCAGGGAAATGGCGGGCAACAGCAAGGCCTTCAAGCCCTCCAGCACACCTTCTTCCCACCCTGGAAACCCTCCTGCAGAAAACCATTGCAGGTGAACTGAAAACAGCAGAATCAGCAAAATCGCGAACCAGAAATTGGGTATGGCAATGCCAACCTGGGTCAGGCCCATCAAGCCCACGTCACCGAATTTGTTGTGTTGCATGGCCGCGTAAATGCCGACGCACAGCGCAAGCGCCGTTGTGAGGGCCATGGCGATCAAGGCCAGGGGGAAGGTCAGCGCCAGGCGTTCCATGATCAGCTCGAGCACGGGTGAACTGTAGGCATAACTGATACCCAGATCGCCCGTCAGCATGCCGCCGGTCCAGCTCAGGTACCGCTCCAGCGGCGGACGGTCCAGTCCGAGTTTGGCGGCCAGGGCCTTGACGGCCTCGGGCGAGGCATCCGGGCCCATCATGATCAGGGCTGCGTCACCGGGCAGAATCTCCAGCACCAGAAAAATGACGATGGATGCGCCAACCAGGGTGGCGATCAGGGTGGTGAGTCGTTTGAGGAGGAAGAGGCCCATCGGAGGAATACTTTGGCCTCCATTATGGGCAAAAGCCCGGGGGGATAATCGGGCCCATGGCCCTGATCATCACTGACGAGTGCATCAATTGCGACGTGTGCGAGCCCGAGTGCCCGAACGACGCCATCTTCATGGGCATCGAGATATACGAGATCGACCCGCATAGGTGCACGGAATGCGTCGGGCACTTTGACGAGCCGCAGTGTGTTCAGGTGTGCCCGGTGGCGTGTATTCCGGTTAACCCCAACGTCGTGGAAGACAGCGAGACCTTGTGGCAAAAGTACCGGCGACTGCAAAGCGAGTCAAATTCGAAGGCGGCGCCTTAAGGCTTCGTGGGCTTGGCAGGCTTGGCGGGTGTGGCGGGTGTGGCGGCCATTTCGGGCTTCAGGTTTTTGCCCATATGGGGTTTGAGCGGCGTGCGGTGGATTTTCTTTTTGGCAGCTTCGGCTTTTTCGGCGGCCTTGTCGCGCCGAATTTGAGCTTGTTCGCGGCGCTCACGCAAGTTTCGCTCGGCGGCCAAATTTTGGGCCGCTTTTTCACTGCCACGCGTTGATTGGTCGGCCTGTTCTTTTTGTGCTGCTGTGCGCTGGTCTTGGGTGTCGATCACTTTGCCGGCGTCGCACGGCGTTTGGCTGTAACTGTTGCCACACTTGTAGGTGGTTTGCGCATTGGCACTGCCTAACGCCAAAGCGCCCAGCAACACCCACAACATGCGGCGGCTGAACAAATTTTTCATCACGGATCCTGATTGGGTTCTGTTTGGGGTGGTTTTGGCGGCTTCGGGCGGGGCGATTTGTCGGTGTGAACCACCATGGTCGCTTGGTCCATTTCGCCGGCCAAAAAATGTGGGAAGGCTTTGAGCGCGCGGTCAATGCTTTGCTCGATCGCGATTTTGTGGTCCAGCGAAGGTTTCTTCAGCACCCAGTGGATCACTTCTGACTTCACGCCAGGATGTCCGATGCCCAGGCGAAGCCGCCAATAGTCGCCCGTACCCAGCTGGTCAAATATGTCGCGCAAGCCGTTGTGGGTGCCACGGCTGCCGCCAAACTTCAGCTTGGCCTGGCCGGGGACGATGTCGAGTTCGTCGTAGGCGACCAGGATTTCTGCGGGCGCAATCTTGAAAAACCGCGCCAGGGAGGCGACCGATTTGCCGGAGAGGTTCATGAACGTCTGCGGCTTGAGCAACCAGACGGTCTGGCCTTGAACCGTGGTTCGGGCCAGTAGCCCATGGTGGCTTTTCTCCATCACCAGTTGGACTTTGAGGTCGCGGGCCAGCGCGTCGATCCACCAGAACCCGGCGTTGTGGCGGGTGGTTTCGTATTCGGGGCCGGGGTTGCCCAAACCAACAAAGAGTTTGATCATCGAGCAGAGGTTAAAACAAAACGGCCCGCTTTGAGCGGGCCGTTGATCGCAAAGCCGTGAGGCTTATTTCTTCGCAGCCGGGGCTTTGGCGGCAGGTGCGGCCTTCGCTGCAGGTGCAGCTTTGCCGGCCGGCGCCGCAGCGGCGGCCTTGGCACCAGCGGCCGGCGCTGCAGCAGCGCCCGCAGCTGGAGCCGCAGCAGCGTCTGCCGCTACGGGCTCGGCGCCACCGATCATCACCACCGACACCAGCACCGGGTTTTTCTTGCCGTGGGTAACCGCTGTCACGCCATCGGGCAGTTTGATGTCGTCCAGGTGCAGGGAGACGCCTTTTTTCAGGCCGCTCAAATCAACCGCGATGAATTCGGGCAGATTGGCAGGCAGACACTTGATGTCGATCTCGGTCAGCACGTGGTTGGCGATACAGCCGTCAAATTTGATGGCCTGTGAGTTCTCTTCACCGCTGAAGTGAAACGGCACCTTCATGTGCAGCATGGTGTTGGCATCGACACGCTGGAAGTCGATGTGCTGGACATACGGCTTGTACGGGTGCATCTGCACGTCACGCAGCAGGACCTTGCTGTCCTTGCCGCCAACTTCCATGTCCAGGACGGTGGAATGGAAGGTTTCCTTTTTCAGGGCGTGCCACAGTGCGTTGTGGTCCAGCTCGATGAGCTGGGGCGCGGCGGTGCCTCCGTAAACGATACCGGGCGTGCGGCCCGAAATGCGCAGACGGCGGCTCGCACCCGTACCTTGCATGGCGCGCTCAAAAGCGACGAATTTCATAATCTAACTCCAAAATGGGAACCCACCGCGACCAGTGTGGCTCCTGCTTTAAAAGGCCCCTTTGCAGGGGCCGGCTTTTTGTCCGGAACAGCAGGCTGCTTAAAACAGGTTCTCCTGATCCGAAAACAAACTCATGACCGACTCACCCTTGGCAATGCGCGCAATCGTTTCTGCGATCAGCGGCGCCACGGTGAGCTGGCGGATTTTCTGGCAATTGCGGGCCGACTTGCTCAAGGGGATGGTGTCCGTCACCACCACTTCGTCCAGTGCCGTGCCGTTGCCCAGGCGCTCGATGGCCGGGCCGGAGAAGATGGCGTGGGTGCAATAGGCGTAGACTTTTTTTGCGCCGCGTTCCTTGAGCACTTCGGCGGCTTTTACGAGGGTGCCAGCGGTGTCGATCATGTCGTCCATGATGACGCAGTTGCGCCCGTCGATCTCGCCGATCACGTGCATCACCTCAGACACGTTCGCCTTCGGGCGGCGTTTGTCGATAATGGCCATGTCGCAGCCGAGTTGTTTGGCCAGGGCGCGAGCGCGCACCACGCCACCGACGTCGGGTGAAACGACGATCAGGTCGTCGTATTTCTTCTGGCGCAGATCGCCCAGCAAGACGGGTGAGGCGTAGATGTTGTCGACCGGAATGTCGAAAAAGCCCTGGATCTGGTCAGCGTGCAGGTCCATCGTCAAGACGCGCGCGACACCCACGGCCTGCAACATGTTGGCCACTACCTTGGCGGTGATTGGCACACGCGCCGAGCGTGGGCGGCGGTCCTGCCGGGCATAACCGAAGTAGGGGATGACGGCGCTGATGCGTTCAGCCGAGGCGCGTTTGAGCGCGTCGACCATGATCAGCAGTTCCATCAGGTTTTCATTGGTGGGCGCGCAGGTGCTTTGCACGACGAAGACGTCGCGGGCGCGCACATTCTGGTTGATCTCGACGGTGACTTCACCGTCAGAGAAGCGGCCAACCGTGGCGTCGCCCAGTTTGATGTTCAGGTGGCTGGCGATGTCGGCAGCCATCTCCGGGTTGGCATTGCCGGTGAAGACCATGAAATCAGGTGGCTGCGGTGACTGCATGAAATTTCCAGCTTGAGGTGGAGGCTAAAACGATTGCATGAAAACGGTTGCATGAAACTCTGGCAGGGGAGGAAGGATTCGAACCTTCGCATGCTGGAATCAAAATCCAGTGCCTTAACCAACTTGGCGACTCCCCTACACCGGTGTGCCGCTTGGGATTGACCCGGGCGGCGCACCTGAAAACCTAAAAAACCTGCCCACCAGACCCGCAACGTCTCAGTTGCTTGCCCACCCGGCCTGCGGATGGGATGGCAAATTGCTGCACAACCTGGCCACGAACCCCTCGGGTTGCGAAGGGGTCATGTCCGTGGCAGCCCAGACCGCGGCACCCTCAGCCAGGTGGGCAAAAACCGCGCTTCCGGAGCCGGTCATGCGCCCTTGCAGGCCGAGTTGCGCGAGCCATTTGAGGCCTTGACCAACGCCAGGGCACAACTGTCGCGCCACCGTTTGCAGGTCATTGCGTCCAAACTGAAATGGGTTTGCAGCAAAGCCCAAGATTATAGCAGTTGCCGTGTTTCGGGGAAGCTCAGGGTGCGAGAAAATTCTGGCTGTTTCGAGCCCGTTCGGCGGTTTTGCAACGACAAAGCGGGCTGCAGGCACCTCAACCGGTGTAATTTTTTCGCCAATGCCCTCGACCCAGGCGTTTTTGCCGCACAAAAAGAAAGGCACGTCGGCACCCAGTGTCAAGCCGATGGTGAGGAGCTTTTCCAGACTGAAGCCGAGACTCCAGAGGCGATTCAGGGCCAGCAGGGTTGTCGCGGCGTCTGATGAACCGCCGCCCATGCCGGCCTGGCTCGGAATGTTTTTCAACAGCCCGATGTGAACACCCAGGCGGCCGGCGGCTGGCCCGGCCGCCGCCTTCAACGCCAACGCGGCACGCACACTCAGGTCTTCGGAAGGCAGTGCCTGGGCTTCCTGGACCCCGTGACTGGGTACAGCGGCGCTGCAAAGGTCTTCCCGGCTGATCTGGCCATCGTTGCGCCGCTCGAAATGTAGGGTGTCACACCAGTCGATCAGCATGAACACAGACTGCAGGGTGTGGTAGCCATCGGCGCGCTGGCCGGTGACGTGCAAAAAAAGGTTCAGCTTGGCGGGCGCGCAAACGTCATAAATCGCTTTCATGCAGGGGCCTTCATGGCTGGATTATCAGCTTGCCGCAACGACGCCCATGCGAATGCTTTAATCCAGAATGATGCGCAATTCGAGTTTCGGGCTGGGGCTGGAGCGCTGGGCGGTGATTCGACCGTCGGACCACCTGGAAAGGTCGGCCGACCATCCTGTCGCATTGGCCGGACGCCCATTGAGCCAGGAAAACAGGCCCGCGATGGGCAATTCAGCCCCCGTCGCGTTTTGCAACATGGCACCCAGAGATTCGAATTGACGGGTAGACCCGCCACTTTCCAGTTGTGCCACGCCCGGAGCCCAATAGAGCGCTGCAACTGTGCTGCCAAGGGGAGAAAAGAGCAGCAGCGTGCCGGTTTGTGCATTGCCGGTGAGTTCAAAACTGCCTGAAAATGACTGCCCCTGGCCAATGTCCTGGGGCGTTTGCGCTTCAACCCTCAATGCAAGTCGGCCACGAAACTCGGTTTTTATTTCAGATTTCTCACCAAGGGAAGTTTCTTTTGAATTTACTTGGTCATCAAGTCTCGCAATATTTGCACATCCTGCTACTAATAGTATTTCAAATAAAATCAAATATTTTGCAATATTACTTAATAAAATCACAATTTAACGCGGAATCGCTTCAGCGTTTCCAGCAGGGTTTCGTTTTCTGCATTGAGCGCCATGCCTTCGCGCCAAATCGCCATCGCCTGTTCACGCTTGCCGCTCACCCACAAGACTTCGCCCAAATGGGCGGCGATTTCCGCGTCGGGCCTTGATTTATACGCGGCTTCCAATACGCGCAGAGCCTCTGCGGTATTGCCGCTGCGAAACTCGACCCAGCCCAGGCTGTCTGAAATAAACGGGTCATTGGGCGCAAATTCGAGCGCCTTCAAAATCAGCGTTCTCGCCTCGGGCAGGCGAATATTGCGTTCCGCAAACGAATAACCCAGCGCGTTGTAGGCATGCTGGTATTCCGGCTTGGCGGCGATGATCTGGCGCAAAAGGCGCTCCATCTCATCGAGGCGGTCGAGTTTCTCGGCAAGCATGGCCTGGTCGTAGAGCAATTCGTAGTCTGGCGTGCCGGTTTTGGTCTTTTCGGCAATCAGCTCGTAGGCGGGCTTGTACTGTTTGAAGTCGCGCAGCAACTGCACTTCAGCCAGCAGCTTCATGCGCCCGTCTGAAGGCACTTTCTCGGGCAAGGCGCGCAGGAGCTTGCGGCCCTCTTCCATTTTTCCCTGCTTGGCCAGGATGTTGGCGCGACGGCTTTGCGCGCTCACCATATCGTCGGCGTTGTCAATCTTGCCCAGCCAGTTCTCCGCCTGCGCGAAGTCCTTGCGGTTTTCTGCGATTTGCGCGAGCGACAAATAGGCCTGCGCCAGACCCCGGTTGGTTTCAGGCGTGCGGTTGGTGCCAGCGGCCAGCGTCAGGTCGATATGGCGTTTGAGCGACCTTTCGCCCTGCTCGAATTTGCGGTCCTGCACTTCCAGCGTTCCGCGCACGAGCCATGCCTGGGGATGGTCGGCTTTCTCCGCCGTGACGGCCTGCACCTGGGTCGTCGCTTCGGCGTAACGCTGCGCATCGAGTAGCGCACGTGCGTAAGCCATGCGAATTTCGACCTGCGGCTTGCCGTCGATGTATTTGCGCACAATCTGCTCGGCCTGGGGCGTTTTCGGGCCCATCAGGGAAAGGGCCAGCGTTGGCGGGCCGTCGGCCGCTGGGTCGAGCGCCTGGGCGCGGCGTGCGGCGTCGAGAACGCCCGGCGTATCGGCCGCGTCCAGGCGCATGCGGCCAATGGTCGTCCAGGCGGATGCACCGGTCGCCGGGTTCGTGGACGGGCCGCTCAAAGAATCTGCAAGGGCCTGCTCAACCACATTGGCGGCCAGTTTTTTGTCGGTCGAGCGGGCGTAAAAACGGGGGATGGCGCTGATCACCGCGACGCGCTCGCGCGGCGGACTGCTTGCGACTTCACTTTTCAGCGGATCCAGCGTTTCACCGATGCGGTTCAACCCGATCAGGATTTGCAGCACATACCGATTGGCCTCACGCGACGCTGGTTGTGCCTTGGACCAGGCGCGCGCCGCCTGCAAAGCCGGTTCGCCAGAGCGGGACTGCAGCGCGATCGTGACGGCCCGCTCGTACAGCTTCGCGTCATTGGTTTTTCGGGCCGCATCCAGGATCAGCGAGTAACCGGTACTGGACTCGCCACCAAAGGTGTTGAGTTCGCCCAACAGCAACTGGTAAAAAAGCTCGCCATCCATCGCCGAGACCAGCGGGGAGCTTGCGGTGGGGGCGGGCGCCGCTGCCAATGCGGGCGCGCGCGATGGTTGCGCATAAGCGGGGGTGAGACCCAACGTTATGGCAACAGCCAGTGCGATCCCAGCAGGGGGTATTCCACAGCCAAAGGGTTGCAATGGGAACTGGAACAGAATGCGGGTAAATTGCAACATCAATCCATAATAATCCAAGCGGGAACAAATCCGCTGATGCATGCCTGAATTACCTGAAGTTGAAGTGACGCGGCTGAGTTTCGCCAACCGCATTCAAGGTGCCCAAGTGCTTGCCGTGACGATGGGCAAACCGCTGAGCTGGCCGCTCGGATGCGCGCCCGTCACTTTGGCGGGGGCTCAAGTCACGGCGGTGCGACGCCGTGGCAAGTATTTGTTGCTCGATCTGGACCATGCCTCCAGCCCGGGCAGCTTGCTGCTGGTCCACCTGGGCATGTCGGGCAGTCTGGCTTTTACACGCACGCCTGGCCCAATGGGCGTTCACGACCACTTTGAAATGAGGACCACCCAGGGCACACTCACGCTGAATGACCCGCGACGCTTTGGAGCGGTGGTGTTTGCGCCCTCGCAATCCTCGGCGATCGCTCAAAAACTGCTGGGGAAACTGGGCATGGAGCCTTTGTCGGACGACCTGGAAACCGGGTTTGACGTAGAAAAATTTGCGCGCGGCCTCAAGCTCAGGAGCGCGCCCGTCAAACAAGTGCTTCTCGGGGGTGAATTGGTCGTGGGGGTTGGCAACATCTATGCCTCGGAAGCGCTTTACATGGCGGGCATCCGGCCCACCACGCGTGCCAGTCGCGTCAGCCGGCCGCGTGCCGTGGGCCTGCACGCGGCGGTCAGGCGGGTGCTGGCGCGCGCCGTCGAGCAGGGTGGCAGCACTTTGCGGGATTTCAGCAACGCAGACGGCCAGGCCGGTCACTTCCAGCTCGAAGCCATGGTGTACGGGCGCGCGGGCGAAGCCTGCAAGGCCTGCTCGGCGACGATCACGGGTATCCGGCAAGGGCAGCGATCGAGTTTTTTCTGCCCGAAATGCCAGAAGGCCTGACACTGGCGGGCTGCCACAGTGCTATATTGAAAACCTGATCAGGGCTGCAGAGGCTGTATTGACCAATTCCTTCAACGAACAATTTGACCAGCATGGTGCGTGGCGGCGCGAGTTTGCGCTGCGCCTGAAGCTTTTGTCCGAATGGATGAAGGACCATGAATTGCTCGACGCTGCGGTGGAGGAGCGCCTGCGCCGCCTCGAGAACCAGGTTCGTTCCGACAAGGTGATGGTGGCGTTTGTCGCCGAATTTTCACGGGGAAAATCCGAGCTGATCAATGCGATTTTCTTCGCGGCTTATGGCCGGCGCATCATGCCGGCCAGTGCCGGGCGTACAACCATGTGCCCAACTGAAATGGGGTTTGACGCCGATGTACCACCCTGTCTGAGACTGTTACCAATTGAATCAAGATTAAAGCCCCAGTCCCTGATGGAGTGGCGCATGGTGCCGGAAAAATGGACCCGCATCGACCTCGATGTGAACGATCCCAAACAATTGGCCCAGGCGCTGGAAAAGGTTGCAGAAACGCGCAGAGTCTCTCAAGACGAAGCCCGTACGCTGGGCTTGTGGAACGCCCTGACACCACAGGACAACCCGATACCCGATGCCAAAGGCCTGGTGGAGGTACCCAGATGGCGCCACGCCTTGATCAACATTGCGCACCCACTGCTCAAACAGGGTTTGGTGATTCTGGACACGCCTGGCTTGAACGCCATTGGCGCAGAGCCTGAGTTGACGGTGAGCCTGATTCCGCAAGCCCAGGCGGTGATCTTCATCCTGGGCGCAGACACCGGTGTCACCAAATCCGACCTGGCGATCTGGAACGAGCACCTGATCACCGAGTCTGGCCATAAAAACGCGCGCCTGGTGGTGTTGAACAAAATCGACACGCTGTGGGACCCTCTGAGTACGCACGAACAGATGCAGGCGCAGATTGACCGGCAACGCGCATCGACCGCGGAAATTCTCAAAATTCCTGTCGAGCAGGTGATTCCGGTTTCGGCCCACAAGGGACTGGTGGGCAAGGTGACCAACCAGCCAGCGTTGTTGGCACAAAGTTGCCTGCCGGCGCTGGAAGAGGCATTGGCCAAAAGCATCATGGGCCAGCGACACGAAATTTTGGGCCAGGCGGTGGCGGGTGCCATTGGCGAGCTGCGTCTGGAGACAGGCCGGGTTATCAACATCCGAAAGCGCGATCTGTCTGACCAGTTGAGTGAGCTCAAAGGCCTGCAAGGCAAAAACTCGGCGGTCATCAAGCACATGCGCCAGCGCATTTCGCAAGAGCAGGCTGACTTTGACATGGGCGGCTCGCGCATCCATGCAGTGCGCTCCGTGCACCTGAAGCTGCTTCGCGAGATCTTCAGGATTCTCGGACCGGCCTATTTGAAAAAGGAAATGGCACAACTCACCGGCATGCTGCAGGAAAAAGGCATCAAGCTGGGCATCAAACGGGCTTATGGCGAAACCTTTGGGCGCTTGCGTGCCAGTTTGACCCAAGTGCAGACGCTCACCGCAGAAATCCAGTCCATGCTCGCGGCATCATTCAGGCAGCTCAATGCCGAACACGGTTTCTCGCTGCAGGTGCCCAACGAGCCGACGATGGGCCCTTATTTTCATGGCCTGGAACAGGTCGAGAAAAACCATTTGCAGTATTTGGGCATTGGCAACGCCTTCAGGCTGGCCCAGCCCGAATTCACGGATCGCCTGGTGCGGGCGCTGTCCACGCGTTTGCGCACGATCCATGAAACAGCCCTGGGCGATGTCGAGCTTTGGAGCAAGTCCGCCGCCGCCCAACTTGACGCCCAGTTGCGCGAGCGGCGACGCACGTTTTCGCGGCGCATTGAAGCAATTGACCGTATTCAGCAGGCAACCGGTGGCTTGAATGAGCGCATTGCCGAAATTGGTGCCCAGGAAAGCGGCCTGAAGCAGCTTGACGACAAGCTGATTGAATTGACAGGCTTCCTGATATCGCCCAAAAATCCCGTGCCAAAAGGCCAGGCTGCTGCGCCAAAATCAAAGAGCAAGAGTGCCTTGGGTCCCATGGCCAAGCTGGCCAGCATTTGAGCACCGTCGGTTCAACTCTTTCAGAGGAGGTGGTGCGTTGGCAGGCAAGACACGGCCGCAACCACCTACCTTGGCAGAACACACGTGACCCTTATCGGGTCTGGCTGTCCGAGATCATGCTGCAGCAGACCCAGGTGACCACGGTGCTGGACTATTTCCCCAAGTTTCTGAAGCGGTTTCCCGATGTGCAGACTTTGGCGAGCGCGAGCGAAGATGACGTTTTGGGCCTCTGGAGCGGCCTGGGGTATTACAGCCGGGCGCGCAACCTGCACGCGTGCTCCCAGGCAATTGTGCGAAAACATGGTGGTGTGTTCCCTGCAAAGGCAGAGGAGTTGGAAAAGTTGCCGGGTATTGGGCGCTCCACGGCGGCGGCCATCAGTTCCCTGTGCTTTGGTGAGCGCGTCGCGATTCTGGACGGCAATGTCAAACGCGTCCTGACCCGGGTATTGGGGTTTGCCGGGGACTTGGCGCAAAACAGTCGCGTCAATGAACTTTGGGACAAAGCGCAGTCCCTGGTGCCACTCGGCGATTCGGCCAATGACATGGCCCGATACACGCAGGGCATGATGGACCTGGGCGCGACGATTTGCACGGCAAAGCAGCCGCAATGTGGCGCATGCCCGCTGGCCCGCTTGTGTGTAGCGCGGCAGGAGGGTGTGCCCACCAAATACCCGGTGAAGACCCGCAAGCTCAAGCGCTCGGCACAGTCTTTATGGATGTTGTGGGTCCAAACGGATGACGGGCTGGTTTTGTTGCAGCAGCGCCCCGTTCCAGGTGTTTGGGCCGGCCTGTATTGCTTCCCGTTGTTTGGCAGTGCTGATGAGGTCGAAGCCCTCGTTTCGCCGAAGCACCGCAGATCACTGCGCTTTGAAGATGCTTTCAAACACGTTTTGACCCATAAGGATTTGCTCCTGCACCCGGTGCGCCTTCAAGTGCCCATAAGCAGTGTGGTGGACATGCCCGGCCAATGGGTTGGCTCGCTGCAATGGCCAAGCCTGGGGTTGCCTGCGCCCGTACGCAAGCTGCTTCAGAATGCCGAGTCGTCTGTGCCTGCTTGACGGCTTCAGGCGGCCAGCCAGCCCGCACTGGTCGGCGAAAAACGGCCTGGCATGCTGTCGAGTTCCCGGTGGCGCTTGAGGGTGGCCCATTTGGTGGAAAAACTTTCTGCCAGCTCCTCGACCATGTAGACAGAACGGTGTTGACCGCCCGTGCAACCAATGGCCACCGTCACGTAACTGCGGTGGTCGCGCGCGAGTGATTCAAGCCAGTAGTTGATGAAGGTGTCGATCTGCCGGAGCATTTCACCCACTTCCGGCTGGCGTTTCAGGAATTCGATCACGGGTTCGTCCCGCCCGGTCAAGGCACGCAATTCTGCTTCGTAATGCGGGTTGGGCAACATGCGCACGTCGAAGACAAAATCGGCGTCGGTTGGCACACCGCGTTTGAACGCAAACGACTCAAACGCCAGCGTCAACTGGCCGCGTTTTGCGGAAATAAGCGCCTTGACGTAACCCTGCAGTTGTGAGGGCCGGATGATGCTGGTGTCGATCACGTGCGACTGTTCGCGGATCTCGGAAAGCAATTCGCGCTCAAGCTCAATCGCGTCGACCAAAGCCCGGCGCTCGTCCTTGGACGATTGCGCGGGGTCTGATTGCGACAGGGGGTGTCTGCGTCGCGACTCGGAATAACGCCGCACCAGGGTCTCGGCAGTTGAATCCAGAAAGAGCGATTTGACCTCAATGCCCTTTTGTCGCAGGGTCCGCAACTGTTGCGGAACCATCGGCAAGGCATTGGCGCTGCGCACATCCATGGCGATGGCGATCCGTGTTGCTTTTTGCTCCTGCTCAAGCATCACGAATTGCAGGAGCAACTCGGGCGGGAGATTGTCCACACAGTAATAACCGGCGTCTTCCAGCGCGTGCAAAGCTACGGATTTTCCCGAGCCAGACATACCCGTGATCAAGACGATTTCCATGGCGCTGCGTCGTTCCATCAGTGTTTGCTTTCAAGCATTTCTTTGGCGTGGGCCAGGGTGGTGCCGCTGAGGCGTTCTCCGCCAAGCATACGGGCAATTTCCGCCACACGTTGTTCGCCCTGAACCGCGCCCAGGGTGCTCAGTGTCGCGCCGCCATCCATTTGTTTGGCGACCACCAGATGGTGGTCGGCGCAAGACGCCACCTGTGGCAAATGGGTGACGGCCAGCACCTGCCGGTCGCGTCCGAGCTGTTTCATCAGACGCCCTACGGTTTCGGCCACTGCGCCGCCCACACCTGCATCCACCTCGTCAAAGATCAGGGTGTGCGCCGTACCCAACTGGCTGGTGGTTACGGCAATCGCCAGCGCGATGCGGGAAAGCTCGCCGCCCGAGGCGACCTTGTTGATCGCGCGGGGTGTGCTGCCCGCATGGCCCGCCACCAAAAAAGTGACATCTTCCAAGCCGTGTTGGGTGGCGTGCGCCAAGCCTTGCAGGGAAACGTCAAAACGGCCACCTTGCATCCCCAGGCCCTGCATGGCCAATGTGATGGCTTTGGCCAGTAGGGGAGCCGCCTTGCGGCGCGACCTGGAAACCAGACTGGCTTCTGCGGTGAACGCGGCTTCGGCCTGAGTCTGAGCCAATTCGAGGGCCTGCAAGTCGGCGCTGGCGTCGAGCCGGGTCAGCTCCGTTTTCCACTCGCTGAACGCGGCTGCCAGTTCTGCCGGCGTGCGCTTGTAGCGCCGCGCCAGCGACATCCAGAGTGCCATGCGCTCGTCCAGCGCGCCCAGGCGTTCTGGGTCAAGGTCG
>JANNMM010000062.1:0-2659 GCA_031397915.1 Rhodoferax sp.
GCGCCATGGCGGGCAGCGCTGTGCCTAACGCGAGTGTGGCGAGCGCAGCCAGCGCAGGTTTGAGCAGCTTGATAAGGAATCGACGGTTCATGGGTTTGTCTCCTGGTGATGTGGGGTGGGTGATGAAACGGTTATGGAGTTGGCAACAACAACAAGGGCATCGAGCGCCACGACAGGCAAAGCGCTACCTGCGGGATAGGCGATGAGCGGGTTGACGTCAATTTCGAGAATGGATGGGTTGGCCAGCATCTGCTGGCCCAGCAGGCGCACCACGCGCGCCACGGCGGCCAGGTCAACCGGCTTGGCACCGCGCAGGCCGCACAGCACCGACGCTGCCTTGAGTTGCTGCAGCTCGGCCACGATGGCGTCTTCGGGCAAATCAGCGGGAATCAGGCGCACGTCTTTCAGCGCTTCGATCCAGATGCCGCCCAGGCCGACCAGCAGCACGGTGCCCCAGTCCGGGTCGCGCTTGGCGCCAATCACCAGTTCCAGCCCTGGCGCGCCCATGGCTTCAACCAGCACGCCGTCCAGCTGCAAACCGGGGCGGTGGTGGGCGATGTTGCCATGCAACTTTTGCCAGCCCGCGCGCAGGGCCGCTTCGTCTTTCAGGTTGACGACCACGCCGCCTGCGTCGCTCTTGTGCGGCAAGTCACTGGCCTGCGCCTTCAACACCACCGGGTAAGCAATGCGCTGCGCGATCTGCACGGCTTCATCCGGCGTGGTGGCCAGCGCGCCTTCAGGCACCGCAATGCCGAGCTGTTTGAGCCAGGCCTTGCCCTGGTATTCCGCGTAAACGCCGCTGGGCGGCACGGGGCCAGCCAGCGCGACAACCATGGGCTGCGTTGCTGGCACAGCCGGGGCGCGCGCCGCCAGGTCCGCCAGGTCGGCTCCGCGCGCGACCACATGCCGCATGGCCCGCAGTGCGCGGTCTGCCGAGCGGAAAAACGGCACACCGCTGGCGCGGATCGCCTCTACAAAAAATGGCTCCATCGGCCCGTCGTCGCCGGTGATCACGAGCACGGCCGGTTTGGTGGCCCGTGCCAGCGCCGGCAGGATGTGCTCGGCCTTGTCGCGCTGCGCCATCACGGGCCCTGCGGGAATGGCCAGCACCAGGCTGCCAATGCCATCGTCTGTCAGCATCGTGGCCAGAATCTCGCCAATCAAACCGGGCTGGCGCACGCCAATGGTGGTGTAGTCCAGCGGGTTTTCAGCCACGGCAAAGGCAGGCAGCTTTTCCGTCAAGGCCTGGGTGGTGGCTGCGGACAGGGCCGGCATCGGCAGGCCCATGCTGTCGGCAACATCCAGCGCCAGGTTTTTCATCGCGCCCGAACCGGTCATGAAGGCCACGCCACCAGTGGGTGGCTGCGGGTGGCACAGCAGGATGGCCGTGGCATCAAAGAGCTCATCCAGCGTGTCGACCACCGTCACACCGGCGCGGCGCAATTGAACCTGTGCCACCGCGTGGTCGCCCGCCAGCGCACCCGTGTGCGACTGCGCAGCGGCGCGCGCCCGCTCGCTCTTGCCCGGCATCAGCATGACGATGGGTTTGCCAGCCGCCTGCGCGGCGCGGGCCAGTGCCAAAAAAGTTTGCGGGTTGCGGATTTGCTCGGCGTAAACCGCCACCACGCCAATGGCAGCGTCGGCAATGTAATGCGCCAACACGTCTTCTACCCGCACACCGGCTTCGTTGCCAGTGGAGAACACACAGCCCAGGGGCAGGCCACGGCCCAGGAATGCATCACGCAAGGTGGCCGCCATGAAACCGCTTTGGGCCACAACCCCGATGCCCGTGCCTGCTCCCGCGCCACGTGTTGTGCCATCTGCGGTGACAGCGCCCCGCGTACGCGCTGCTGGCGCAGCCAAAGGCTCAAACGTCACCGGCACGCCCGCCGCAAAATTGGTAAAGCCCATGCAGTTGGGGCCAATCAGCCGGATACCGCTTTGCGCGGCCACCTGGGTCAACACCGCCTGCTTGGCAATGCCTTCTTCACCGCTTTCGGCGTAACCGGCGGCAAACAACACGGCCGCGCGGGTGCCCAACTGGCCCAGTTTTTCAATGGCTTCGAGCACGCCCGCCTCGGGGATGGCCAGCACGGCCAAATCAATCGCGCGGGGCAAGGCGTCCACTGCGGCCACACAGGGCCGCCCATTGATCTCGGCGCTGCCACGGCTGACCAGGTGAATGGCGCCTTGGTAGCCAAAACGCTCGAGATTTGCCAGCACGAAGCCGCCAAAGGAGCGCGGGTCAGACGAGGCGCCGACGATGGCGATGGAACGCGGGTTCAGGATGTGTTGCATCAGGATAAGTAGGGCGAAAGGCGCTGAGTGGAGAGCAAAAATTTGAAGGCGGGTGGTTGAGTATATTTTTCTACCATATAAATATAAGTAATTTATTTGATTTAAAGTCTCGCATTTATTATTAGTAACGCTATATAAATAGAACTATAAACGTATATTGTTTAATCTATTTTGTATTTATAATTCGTTCTATAAATCTATTCAGGTCTTCTTGTTGTCAAACCAGCTCCGGCTTTGTTTTGTGCTCAAGCGTCGCGGGCATCTCGGTCGCCGCTCGTTTGTCGGCATACGCCTCGCTGAACCAGACCTCGGGAACAAACAGCTGGCCATCAAGCAAGGTGTAGCCCTTGCGACTGGCGTA
>JANNMM010000090.1:0-6250 GCA_031397915.1 Rhodoferax sp.
GCCGACCCACTCGGGTGTGAGCTTCAAAGCCCACACCTCGGCGGAGCCAAAATGTTCGATGACTTTGGGGCAGGTACGGCTCGCCGTGCACCGGTCCAGAATGCCCGCGGCGCTGCCGCCCGCGTCACGCACCGGATCAGGGTGTGGCAGCCACCACTGCGGGCCTTCAGAGCCCGCCTGGTACAGCTCCAGCACGCCATCGGGTTGCGCCCACCGAAAGTTCAACGCGATGCGCCGCCCGGCGATGATCGGCCACATGCCCTCATGCACCATGCTGCCGTCTTCGGCCTGGTTGAACCCCAGGTGCAGCCATCCGCGCAGGTAGTTGCCCGATTGGGAGATCCCCCGTGTGATGCTGTGTTTGACGGCGCCCGCAATCGGGTTTGCCGTACCCTGGTCGTCTGCGGCCGACTTCTTGAAGAACGCCGCCACGTCGCGCCACGCGGCGAACCCGATGCCCAGCACATACGGGTCGGCCGCGGTGAAAACGACCTGGTAAAGCAGTTTGTTGTCGAAACCGCTTTTGAGGCAAATGTGCGTGGGGTCCGGAACGCCTGGAAAGGGGTTGCGCGCGTCGCACATTGCCCAGGCCCAGTCGGAGGACGCAATGGTTTTTTCGCCGGACACCTCCCCGCGCTGGTTCTCACCCTCACGCGACACCATGCGCGACAGGCGGGTGTCCAGGCTTACGGGCGTGTAGGGCACCGGGTTGGTCTGCACAATCAATGGCTGGGCGTTGGGCCCGGCGCGGTTGACGATACGGCCCAACACCTCACCCGTCACCGGTGCGCCGCGCGGGCCGCGGGCGACCGGTACCTGCAGAAACTGCATGGCGGCGGGGTCGGCGCTGGCCTGGTTCTGCACTTTGGTCGCGCCGGCGTTGTCACCCTGCCAGGCGCTGGCGAGCATGATGTCGCCCAGGGCACGCTCTTGCGGCGCCTGAGCAAACACACGGCCCCGGTTGGGCACGTCGTGCCACATCAGGCCACTGGCGTTCTTCATGTCGACCGGTTTGTAGATCACGAACGAGGAGACGTAACGCACCTTGCCGTCGGCATCTTTGGCCAGCTCGATGTCTTGAATGATGGCATTGCCCGGGTGTTTCGGGTCCAGCTCGCCAAAAGCACGCCCTGCCACCATCTCATAGGCGAAGGGCGGCGCAGGCGTGTTCGCAGGCAGAGCGAAAGGCCGGGTGTCGTCAATGACGATGTGGGTCACGCGGGCCTGCGCGACGGTGGCCAGGCAAAGGGCAAATCCCGTGCAGACGAGCTGCGGGAAAGTCAGCGTCATGGATGTCTCCGTATGGTTTTTCCACACTGTACCTGCTTGCGCGCCAAGATTCACGCGGTGTGCGCAGCGAAGGACGGTGAGTGACCGCCGGTGCGCCCTGAACCTAACTGGCCGCCTTGAGGAACAAATCCCGATCCGGCGCGAAGTTGGCGTGCAGCGGCAGCAGCGCACCCCCCAGGGCGCGGGCGTCCGAGCCAATGCTGCCCTCGAGCACTGTCACCGGCCACAGACCTTCAGGGTTGTAACGAGCCAGGGCGGCCTTCACGGCTTCAATCAGTTGATGCAGTAAGTTGCGGCTGATCGAGCCGTCAATCACCACCGCATCAAGGTCGAGAAAAGCGGTGCCGCTGACCACACAATGCGCCAGGCTTAGCGCGGCGCGCTGCACCCAGGCCTGCGTTTCGGCCAGGTAGGGGGCTTGTGTGGCGCGCTCGTCGTAGGCGGCCTGCGGCTCCAGCGCCAGTGACTTGAAGCGCTGCTCCAGGTCCCACAGCGAGGCCTGGTCGATCAACTGTGCCGGCATGGCGCCCGCGCCGTCCTCTCCCGCTTTGACTGGGTTAGCCACCGAAAGCGGCAGTGATGCCACCGCGCCCGCGTTGCCATGCACGCCACTGTGCAAATGGGAATGCAACACGAGCCCGCCGCCCACGAAGGTGTCGACAAACAGGTACAAAAAACTTTTCAGGTCGCGCCCGCGCCCGGCCACCAGCTCGGCCACACAAGCGGCAGAGGTGTCTTTGGCAAAACTCACCGGCAGCTCGGTCATGGCCTGCACCTCGGCGCTCAGGTCAATCTCGTTCCAGTGTTTGGCGTCGGCGTCGGGCAGGCCCATCAAGGCGTGCCAGCCCCCAAGCAAAAAGGGCGCCGCCACACCCACGCCACACAGGCGCGGTGCGAGGCTGCCCAACTCGGCCTGCAGCGCCTGCATGTTGGCCTTCAAGGCGGGCAACAGCGCTTTGGCATCAGGAAAAGCATAGGGCAAGGTTTTGCGGCTGCGCACCTGGCCGGTGAAATCGACCAACAGCCAGTCGGCGCTGCGCCGGCCAATCTTGATACCGATGGAAAACGCGCCATCCGGGTTCAAGGCCAGCGGAATCGACGGCTGCCCAATGCGGCCGCGCACCGGGCCGTGGCGCAGCAGCAAATCGTCTTCTTCCAGTCGCGCGGTGATCAGGCCGATGGTTTGCGAAGTGAGGCTGGTGAGCCGTGCCAGGTCGGCCTTGGGCAGGCTGCCGTGTTGGCGAATCGCCTGCAAGACTACCCGCTCGTTGAACTGGCGCATGCCCACGTGGTTGGAGCCACGCGGGCGGATGAGCGGGGGTGGGCGTACCACGCGGGTCTCGGGCATCCCCATCAGGCCAGTGCAGAGGCGGGCAGGTCTTCAACCGCCTTGGCGCCGGTCATCACCGCAACGGTGTCACTCATGCTGATGGCTTTCGGGTTGACCACGGCGGCGCGGCGCCCCAGGCGCTGGATGTGGATGCGGTCGGCAACTTCAAAGACATGAGGCATATTGTGGCTGATCAGGATCACCGGCAGGCCACGGTCGCGCACACGGCGGATCAACTCCAGCACCATGTTGCCCTCTTTCACGCCCAACGCGGCGGTGGGTTCGTCCATGATGACCACATGCTGCGCAAAGGCCGCAGCCCGGCCCACGGCCACACATTGGCGCTGGCCGCCTGAAAGCGTCTCTACCGCCTGCGTCATTGATCGGATGCCGACCTTCAGGTCGTTCATGCGGGCCACGGCCTCGGCCAGCATTTTCTTTTTGTCCAGGCTCCTGAACACGCTGCCCAGAATGCCGGGGCGGCGGAGCTCGCGGCCCAAAAACAGGTTTTCGGCAATGCTCATGGCCGGGGCCACCGCCAGGTCCTGGTAAACGGTTTCAATGCCATGGCGGCGCGCTTCGATGGGCGACTTGAAATGAACCACCTTGCCGTCCAGCTCAATGCTGCCCTCATCGGGAATGATGGCGCCCGACAAAGCCTTGATCAGCGTGGACTTGCCCGCGCCGTTGTCGCCGATCACGGCCAGAATCTCGCCGGCACGCAGTTCGAAGTCAGCGCCGTCCAGCGCGGTAACCTGGCCATACCGCTTGGTGAGATTGGTGCCCCGAAAGACGATCGGGGCGTTTGCCAGAGAAGTTGCGGTGTTCATCAAAATTCTCCTCAGCGTGATTTCTTGTGTGAAAGCTGGTCGGCCGTGACCGCCAGAATCACCAGAATGCCCGTGATCAGCGTCTGGTACACCGAGGCCACGCCCATCAGGGTAAGGCCATTGCGGAACACGCCCACAATCACCGCGCCCACCAGGCTGCCCAGAATGACGCCGCGCCCGCCAAACAGCGAAGTGCCACCCAGCACCACGGCGGTGATGGCGTCGAGGTTTTCAGTCTGCCCGGCCTGTGGGTCGCCCACTTCGGTGCGCGCGACCAGCAACAGCGCGGCAATGCCATACAGCAGGCCCGCCAGCACGTACACGCCCACCAAAGTCCGCTCGACAGAAATGCCGGTGAGCCGCGCCGCCTCCGGGTTGTTGCCAATGGCGTACACATGGCGGCCCGAAGCGGTGTCGCGCAGCAGGTGCCAGGCCAGCGCATACATCAGCACCATCAGCACCGTGCCCATCGAAATGGCGGTTTCGCCCAGCGAAAAAGTGGCACCCAGCGCAACCAGCTCAGGCGGCAGGTTCTGCACCGTTTGCGCTTCAGAATAAATTTGGGTGATGGCAAAGGCAATGTTCATGGTGCCCAGCGTCACGATGAAGGCCGGCAGCTTGATCTTGGTGATCAACAGCCCGTTGATCAGGCCAAACAGGCAGGTCACCGCCAGGCCGCAAGCCACTGCCAGATACGGGTTCATGCCAAAGTCCACCGCGAACTTGGTCATCACAATGCCGCCCAGCGCCATCACCATGCCGCAAGACAAATCAATGCCCGCCGTCAAAATAATCAGGGTCTGGCCGATGGCCAGCACGCCCACCACCATCACTTGCTGCAACACCAGCGAAAGGTTTTGCCCGGTCAAAAAGCGGTCGGACTGGGTGGCGAAAAAGGTGCAGGCAGCCAGCAGCGCCAGCCAGGGGCCCAGCAAGGCCCAGGGGATTTGTTTGGAAGGGGTTGGGGGGCTGATGGTGGCCATAAATCAATCCGGTTGATTAATCAAAGGGTGCCAAAAAAAGGGGCACGAAGCCCCTTTTCGAAGCGCCAATGTCGCTTATTTTTTGCCCCAGCACAATTGCGTGCCGGTCTTCACGTCTTTGCTGTCCACGCCTGCGATGGCCTTGGCGGCGATCAGGGTCACGCCGGTGTCAACATAACCGCTGGACTTTTTGCCACCCTTGGCGAAATCAACACCCGCTGCCACGCCCATTGCGGCCATTTTCAGGGGGTATTGCTGCGAGGTGGCGGCGATCACGCCTTTGCCCACGTCTGCCACACCGGCGCAGCCACCGTCCACCGAGACGATCAGCACGTCTTTTCTGCCAGCCTTTTTCAGGGCCAGGAACGCGCCAGCCGCAGCCGGCTCGTTGATGGTGTACACCACGTTGATGCCGGGGTCTTTTTGCAGGCAGGTTTCCATGGCGGTCTGGCCTTTGGCCTGGTTGCCGTCGGTGTCTGCTGCGCAAACGGTTTCGGCAGTTTTGGAAAGTTCGTTTGACTTGGCATCATTCGCAGCCAGGCCGAAACCCTTCATGAAGCCGTTGTGGCGTTGCGCGCCCACGGGGTGGCCGGGGAACAGGTCGAGCATGGCGATCTTGGCAGGCTTGCCGGCCATGGCGGCTTTGGCGTATGCGCCAATCAGCTCGCCGGCTTTGTAGTTGTCAGTAGCGAAGAGGGCGTCTGCGCCGTCAAACGGGCTGTCCAGGGCAATCACCTGCACGCCGGCGGCTTGCGCTTTCTTCACAGCCGGGCCAATGGCGTCGCCGGACGAGGTGATCAAAATCGTTTTCGCGCCTGCAGCCGTCATGTTTTCGATGGCGGTGATTTGCGATGCGGTGTCGCCGTCTTTTTTGCCGGTGGCGGTCATCAGTTTCGCGCCGAGTTTTTTGGCTTCAGCCTGCGCGCCTTCCTTCATCTTGACGAAGAAGGGGTTGGTTTCGGTCTTCGTAATCAGGCCGATCACGGGTTGCTTGCTGGCCTGTGCGAACGCGCTGGAAGCAGCGAAGGCGAGGGCGGTGAGTGCCAGAACGGCGGTGGCTTTTTTCATGGAGTCTCCTCGGGTCATGTGTAAGTGGATGGACAAAAATGGAATGCTCAAGAGCCAGAGCCACGGCGCAAAAGTTGGAACAACTGGTGCTGGCGGCCCGCGCTTCAGGTGTTGCGCGGGAAGAACTGTAACGTCTTCTGATTAATAAATCAATTAGGTTTAGTTATGGGAAACCCTAAGATTCGCCCGAATTTTGCAACAATCCGTCAAGATTGCTGAGCGTGGTCGTGAATCAAACCGCCCGATTCCGGGAGCATCAAACCGCGCGGTTACGCGCGAGTGGCGGGTTCCGGGCAAAGTAGCCTTCGATGCCGCGCATCAGTGCATCGGCCAGTTGCTCCTGGTACAGGTCGCTGTTGAGTTTGGCCTCTTCTTCCGGATTGCTGATGAAGGCGGCCTCCACCAGAACACTCGGGATGTCGGGTGCTTTCAAGACGGCAAAACCGGCCTGTTCGACACGCGGTTTGTGCAGTTTGCCGACGCGGCCAATCTCGCTCAGCATCGCGCCGCCCAACTTCAGGCTGTCGTTGATCTGAGCGGTGGTGCTCATGTCCAGCAGCGCGCGCTGCACCTGCGCATCTTTTTTGGCGCCCACGTTCAAGCCGCCAACCAGATCGGCCTTGTTTTCCTTGTCGGCCATCCAGCGCGCGGCGGAGCTGGAGGCGCCGCCCTGGCTCAACGCAAAGACGCTGGCGCCTTGCGGTCGCGGCGTGAAAAACGCGTCGGCGTGGATGCTCACAAACAGGTCG
>JANNMM010000104.1:0-8130 GCA_031397915.1 Rhodoferax sp.
CGCCGAGTTCGACGCCGCGGCAGAAGAAGTCGCGGCGATGACCCGCAATCTCACCCCTGAAGCAGGCGCGCTGGGCGCCGAATGGGACTTGGCGCTGCGCGGGCACAGCGAGACCGAGAGGGCTGACGCGAAGATTTATCGGCTCGCCATTTAGGGGCTAACGCCCGCGCCAAACCCACTGCCCAAGCCGAACCGTTGGCTTGATTTGCAGCACGGTAGCTGGCCATGGTTCGTCACCCTGAGTCGGCTGGAAACTCTGTATTTTAAATTGCATTTGCGCAATATATTGCTAGAATGCAATATAAATGAATGCCGAACCCATCGCCCGAGCCAAGGAGGTACGCGATGACGGCTCCGTTGTTGAAATCGTTGTCTGGCGGCTCGCTCAACCGCTTGAACCTTGCACTCACCTGCACAAATACAGGTTGTATTTCGGCAAGGGTGGTCAATGCAGGGTGCGTTATGACAATGAGCGCGGCAAAGGCGATCACCGGCACGTGAACAGTGTTGAGGAACCCTATCGCTTCGAGTCGCTGGCCCAATTGCTGGACGACTTCCAGCACGATGTAGAAACCTGGAGTTAAGCCATGAAAGCTGTCATCGAAATCGCCCCGCGTGGCTCCGTATTCAGCGTGGCGCGCAAACAGCTCAAAGCCGCCGAGGTCGACGCGCTGTATGGCGCCGACTACCACTTGAGCTTCGAATCTGCCCGCGCCCTGTTTTCAGAACTCACGCCCGCGCGCATCGACCTGCTGGAGCGGCTGCGCCAGTGCGGCCCCTGCTCGGTCTATGCGCTGGCCAAAACCGTGGCGCGAAATTACTCCAACGTGCATACCGACATTGGCAAGCTTGAAGAGCACGGTTTGGTGAGGCGCACGCCGGAAGACGCGGTGTTTGTGCCATTTGAATCGGTGGAGATTCATCTGGATTTGTTCAAGAAAGCGGCTTGAGCCTCCACTGCAACTGCCTTTCTGCTTGAATCTACCGCCGCCACGACTGGCGCACAGGAACGCGCGGGGGCGCAGGTTTATACGTTGGATATTTAGCAACTACTGCTGGGTTGGGAAATCCTCCCACCCAGGAGCGTCGCCCTCACTCCCCATTTGAAATCGCTGGCACATGAGTTGGCCACCGGTGGTCGTTAAAACACTGTCAGTGAAATGGCGCGACTGCTGCTTCATGGGATGGATTGTTCACTGCATTTGGCTTGAATCGTCAGGGATGAATAAAGCCGCCCGCTTTTGTAACCTCACTTGACAAATGGGGCCAATAATGGAACCATCCGAATAGATGACGAATATCGAAAAACTGTTGAGTCAGATGCGCAACGAGCCCGCAAATGTCAACTTCAACGATTTGAAAAAAGTATGCCAAACCTACTTTGGCAAGCCCCGGCAAGACGGGAGTAGCCATGCCATTTTCAAAACGCCGTGGCCGGGCGACCCTCGCGTCAACATTCAGAACGCAAAGGGCAAGGCCAAACCGTATCAGGTCAAGCAAGTCCTGCAAGCCATCAACAAGCTGGAAAGTCAATCATGAACATTCAACACTACACCTACCGGGTGACTTGGTCGCCCGAAGACAACGAGCATGTCGCCTTGTGCGCAGAATTTCCGTCACTGAGCTGGCTGGCTAAAACGCCAGAGGCTGCTCTCAAGGGTATTCAAAAGGTGGTGGCCGACGTGGTGGCCGATATGCTGGCAAGCGGCGAAGCGGTACCAGATGCGTTGGCCGAAAAGAACTACAGCGGTGAGTTTCGCGTGCGCATCCCGCCGATGGTGCACCGGCAATTGGCGTTGATGGCGGCGGAGCAAGGCGTCAGCTTGAATCGGTTGGCGAGTGCGAAGCTGGCTGCGTGAATTTCCCTAAACCGTACCCAAGGCACCGATCAGCAGGTTTACGATCTCGTCCGCTTTGACTGCTTCCGATGATTGATTCTTCCGCCAAAGGCTTTATATCGAATAAGGCAATTCATTTTATTTTTCGAACAGCGCGCTTGGCAGGCGATTTAGTTACAGGCGCTTCTACTCCAATCCCTCCCGCACGAGATATGCTTGCCAACGAAACTCTGCGAACTTCGAATTGAAACTCGTGCACTGAATCGCCAACAGTAACAAATACTTTTCTTACCCCAAAGTAATGAAAAATTCCCGGCTGCATCGTTGCAATCAAATTAATTGAATTGCCTGACGCGGGAGCTGGATACTCTTTCATTGGCAATAACAAGCTTCTCTTTCCTCGTGACTCAATCTCAATAGTCACGGATGACGCCGCAGAGAAATTAGATATATTGAATAAAAAACTCAGCGATTTCACTGCGACCGGGGCTTCTGCCGTCGGGTCTGGGACTTCATCAGGAATTGCAAGGACAATGACACCGTCAGGATATAGGCCGATTGCGCTGACCATTCCGTTTATTTCTTGTCGCAGGTCTTCGCACACTAAAAATTTGACCACTGGTGCCTGCGACGTTGGCCTGCCCATTTGTCTAGTTGACATAGCGGCGACCTATTGCAGCACGAGCCAAGTCATCCGCCGCCCCGCCAGTTCCCACATAGGAAGTGCTTGGTTGATGATTTTCGTCGTCGAGGTTTTGAATTTCAAGAACGCTTACCGCATACGACCCTCGCGAGCTATATATTCGTGATGAAGTAGGCAACGGAAGATTGACGGCAATAGATCTTCCAACTGAGCTCATCTGCAAATTTTCTATAACCGGCAAAACACCGTCGGTTTCGGTCGGAACTAGGTAAAACGACAACGCCCGACAAACAACTTCATTTAGGCTGATGTTTTCATAAACTGACCGACGGACAGCTTCGCGATGGAGTTCCGGCCCGACACGAACGTTGAATTGGCCTCGGCAAGACTTCTGAGCTTTTTTGCCTACCTGTTCGCAGGTTTCAACGTAGTCGTCAACTGCATCTTCGAATTGCTTTTGTAAGCCACCAACTGATTTCGATTCATAAGTGACTAAGTCATCAATATGCAAAATCTTACCCCGGCACACATTTCGAGCCATGTCCAACTCGGCACTTCCTTCGAACTCTTTGTATCTAAGAATTTCCACAATATCCTCTATATGAAGCCATTGGCTTCAAGATGTGAGATTACATCCACTATGCATCCTTTATCTACGTTCGGCGACGGATGGGGCTCATGGCAAATGATCAAAGCCTTAGTTTTCGAATGAACAAACTTACGCCGCGAACCACTATTTTTCACCATCTGATAACCC
Organism: Rhodoferax sp.; assembly: GCA_031397915.1. Lineage (GTDB taxonomy): Bacteria > Pseudomonadota > Gammaproteobacteria > Burkholderiales > Burkholderiaceae_C > JANYCG01. The sequence goes on from JANNMM010000104.1 coordinate 3,239, forward strand.
AAATGCTCAAGAACTCCCTTTAGCTCATCCCACTTGAAATCAACCGGAACCGGTCTGGCACGCAACTTGGCCAAAGCTTTTAAATGTTTAGACATGCAATTTTACGCTTCTGGCCTGTGGACTGTAACTGAAAAGCAGTTACGTCTTATCAACTTTTGCGTATTTGTTCTGCTTTGGTGTCTAGCAACGCCTTCCCCAACCGCCCCACCCCCTCCACAATTTTCCCCACATCCGCCGTCGCAAACGACAACCTCAACGTCGCCCGATCCGGCTCTGTCGCATAAAACGGCGCGCCCGGCACAAACGCCACCAGTTTTTCGATTGCCCGTTTGGCAAACTCGGCGGCGTCAGCGCCAGGAGCCGTCAGCCGTGTCCAGAAAAACATGCCGCCTTGCGGCTGGCTGAAGGCAATCGCGTCGCCCAGGTCTTTTCGCAGGCAGTCGGCCATCGTCTGGGCGCGCTCTGCATAGGTTTTGCGAACCACGTCCAGCGCGGCGTCCATGCGTTTGAGGCCGAGGTACTGCGCGGCGATGGCCTGGCTCAGGTTGCTGGTGTGGGCGTCGCTGAACTGTTTGCACATCACGGCGTTGGCCAGCAGGCTGGGCTGCGCGATCAACCAACCCACGCGGATGCCGGGGCTCAGCACTTTTGAAAATGAGCCGCAGTAGGCCAGCCATTCGCGGCTGCCGGGCACGTCTTTGGAGAGCGCCATCAGGCTCGGTGGTGGCCTGTCCTCGATATTCTTGCCAAAATAAAGTTCACTGTAAGGGTCGTCTTCGACCACCAGCACCTGGTACTTCACAGCAAGCTCCAGCACGCGTTTGCGCCGCGCGAGGCTGAGCATGGCGCCGCTGGGGTTGCCGAAAGTGGGGATGAGGTAAATGAACCTCGGCTGGTGCTCGATGATGAGCTGCTCCAGCACATCGACCTTCACGCCGTCGGCGTCGATCGGCGCGCTCACCACCTCCGCGCCATAGAGACGAAAACACTGGATGGTGGCGAGGAAAGTCGGGCCTTCCATGATGACCTTGTCGCCGGGGTTGATCATGGTTTTGCCGATCAAATCCAGCGCCTGCTGGCTGCCGGTGGTGACGATGATTTCTTCCGGTTTGGCCGCAATGCCTTTGCTCGCCATGTGGGCGCTCAGCGCTTCACGCAGCGGGTTCCAGCCTTCGGTGGCGCCGTATTGCAGCACAGCACCGGCACTCGGGTCATTTAAAACCTGGCTGGTGGCCTCGCGGATGCCGTCCATGTCAAACATGGCCGGGTCCGGAAAGCCGCCGGCAAAACTGATGATGCCGGGTTTGCCCAGGAGCTTGAAGAGCTCGCGGATGGCGGAGGTTTCGACATTCTTGAGTCGATCGGCGAGTTGCAGTGTTTTGTGAGCGGTCATGGTGGGCGCAGAAATGAAAATGGGGCTCGAATTCGAGCCCCATTGTCTGTCAATCCACTTGCCGTTATCGCGTCAGCAAGCGCCCTTCGCGCGTCACCCGCGCCAGCTCGACGAACTGGCTGCCATGGTGGTTGCCGGGTGAATAACTCACCTTGTAGCCGCCCAGGTCGTAGGTGCCCAGGTTGTTGAGCGCATCGAGCACGCCCTTGGCGGTCACCGGCGCTTTGGCGCGGCGGATGCCTTCCACCAAAATTTTGGCGGCGAAACAGGCCTCCAGGTGGGTCGTGTTCATGGGCGTTTTCAAGCCGGATGCCTCAAGCGCCTTCGCACACTCCCGCACCGCGGGTATTTGCGCGTTGGGGTTGGGCACCACCTGGGAGATCGACACACCTGCGCCCGCCTCACCCACGGCTTTGACAAACTGGTCGGCGCCGAGGAAGGAGATGCTGGAAGTCGGCACCATGCGGCCGCGTGCCGTGAGGTCTTTCTGCACGGCGGCCAGCGCGCCCGAGAGCACGGTGTTGAGAATCACCTCGGGCTGTTGCGCCAGCAGGCCGTCTACGTCGGCCGAGCTGATCACGGCATTGCGCTTGAGCGAGTAGGCCTTGGGCTCGAGCTTGATTTTCTTCAAGTATTCGCTCACCACGGCCAGGTTCTGTTTGCCCACTTCGTCGTCGTAGTGCAAAACCGTGACATTTTTGAAGCCCAGGCTGGTCCAGAAATTGAGGATTTTCTCCATCTCCTCGCCGTAGGACGCGCGCGCCGTGAACAACACCGGGTTTTTCACCCGCACCGGGTTGGCGCCGGAGAATGGCGCAAAAAAGGCGACTTCTTTCGCCTCGGCCTGGGGAATGGCGTCCAGGCTCAGGGTGGCCGAGGCGTAGCCAAACAACGCCAGCAGGTTTTTGGTTTCGAGCAGGGTTTTGGTGTTGGCGCCCGCCGCCTTGCGGTCGTTTTTGTCGTCGATGGTGAGCAGCTCGATCTGACGGCCCTGAACACCGCCCGCCGCATTGACCGAATCAATGTAGGCTTTGGCGCCGTCGCGGATGTCCATGCCGAATTTGGCGTTGCCGCCCGTGAGGGGCGCTGACTGCCCAATCACCCATTTGTCCTGGGCCAGCGATGCGCCCGTTACGGCCAGTAGCGTGACGCCCAACAACGATGCTTTGAATAGATTGAACACTTCCGGCTCCTTTGCGGTCTTTCAACGGAACAGGGATTGTCGCGCGCCTCGGGCTGTAAATGTAAAAAATAGTGCAGATTGGGAGGGGTTCCCGGGGTTAATCCCCGGTTTGCGTTGTCAATCGGCGTAAATGCCCGCCTTTTTAATCACCGGGCCCCATTTGGCGGTTTCAGATTCAAGGTAACTCTTCAGCCCCGCCGGGGTCATTTTTTCAACCGGCACGATGTCCGCGTTCAGTTCGGCCAGGCGGGATTTGACCATCGGGTCCTGCATGGCTGCACGCAGGGCCACACCCACTTTTTCCAGCACCGGCGCGGGTGTGCCCTTGGGCATGTACATGCCGTGCCAGACCTTCACCTCAAAGCCCTTGAGGCCCTGCTCGTCCAGTGTGGGCACATTCGGCAAGGCTGCGAGGCGGGTTTGGGTGGTGACGCCAAACACCTTCACGCGGCCATCTTTGATGAGCGGCACGGTTGTGGTGGTTTGGTCACACAAGAGGTCGACCTGGCTACCCAAGAGCGCATTCATGGCCGGGCCGGTGCCGCTGAAGGGCACGGTGGTGAGGTCGGTACCGATGGCCGACATGAACAACAAGCCACACAGGTGCGAAACCGCGCCCAGGCCCGCGTTGGCCAGGGAAACCTTGTCTTTGTTGGTTTTGACGTAAGCCTGCAACTCGGCAAAGTTGTTGGCCGGAAAGTCTTTGCGCGCCAGCAGCGTCATGGGCACGTCGACCACCTGGCCGATGTATTCGAAATCTTTGAGCGGGTCGAACTGGAGCTTTTTGTACAGCGCGGGGGCCGTCGCCATGCCCATGTGGTGCAAGAAGATGGTGTAGCCGTTGGGCGCGGCACGTGCCGCTTTGGTGGCGCCAATGGTGCCGCCTGCACCCACTGCGTTTTCCACCACCACGGTGCCACCCAGCGACTTGCCCATCGGCACAGCCATCATGCGGGCCAGTATGTCTGTGGGGCCACCGGCTGCGAAGGGAATCATCAGCGCGACGGGTTTGTCGCCCGGGTAGGCGGCTTGCGCCACTGCCCCGCTGGTGCCCGCCAGGCCGGCGGCCAGGGTAGCTGCGGCCAGCAAGGCGGGAAACGAGATGGACCGTGAAGGGGTGTTGGAATTGCGCATAAAGCTCCGTTAAACAGTGGCCAGATCTTGCCCGAATTCGGTCAGCTTGCCATTGGCAAATTCCCTTGCCCCAAACCTGCCGTCAGCGCAGCGGCTCGGGTGCAGGTGCAGGGCCCAGCAGTCGTGTGACCTCGGCGATGTAGGAAATGCTCCACAGGCGCTCAATGGCGAGGTCCACGTCCGACGGGCTGGCAGCCGAGCTGTAAGCGGCAAGCCGCTTGGCTTTGGCGGTGATTTCGTCGCGTGTGAGGGTGTTGCCCGGGTCGCCCTTGGGCTCATCGACGCGGCCCTGCAGCGTGCGCCCATCAGTGGTGGTGACGGTGACCTTGCCGATCCAGCGGCGCGGGTAGGCGGCGTCCACCTCGGCGTCGAGTGCCATGCTGACCTTGTTGCACAGCGCCACGGTGGCGGCGTCGTTGAAATGTTCGTCGAACTCCGTTAAACCCGCATAACCAAACTGCGCGGCCAGCGCCAGCGTGGTGCCCATGGAGAATTTGCTCTGGTGCACGGTGACGGGGTTGACCACCGGCCCGAGCACGTCAATCGCGCCCTGGTGCACGTGGGTCTCCACGCGGGCAATGTCAGCGGCTTTAAGCGTGTGGGTTTTCATGACGTGCAAGAGCGCGTCAGCCGCTGGGTGGGTGTGGCGGCAGCAGGCGTGGTATTTGAACGAGGTTTCGATGGTCGCCCAGCGCGTGGCGGTGCCGTCCATCGAGAGGCCGTCGGTCAGCTTCGCCGGCTCGGCGTCGCTCGACATCCCCGCTGCCAGCCCTTGCGCACCTTCGAAAATCTGCGCGGCGCCGGTGAATCCGTCTTGCGCGAGTTGCGCCGAGAGCAGGCCCGCCGCGGCAGCATGCGCCGTGTGCAACTGCTTGGAATCGGCGCCGGTGCGCAAAAACTCCCACAGCCCGGCCGACTGCGTGCCGGCGGAACCCAGCGCGTGTTGCATTTGCGCGGCATCAAGCCCGAGCAAATTGCCTGCCGCCGCCGCCGCCGCCAAGGTTCCCGCCGTGCCAGTGGTGTGGAAAATTTTGTAATGCGAACGACCCAAAAACTCGCCCGCGCGGATGCCCACTTCATAACCCGCCACGGCCGCTGTGAGCAGGCGTTTGCCGCTCAGTCCAAGCGACTGCGTGAGCGCCAGCGCCACCGGGAAAACCACTGCCGCCGGGTGGAACACCG
>JANNMM010000142.1:0-23512 GCA_031397915.1 Rhodoferax sp.
TCACCACCAGATAGAACGGGGTGTTGAAGTCTTCAATGAGACGCGCGCGGTTGCCGAAAATTTTCACTGGGTGCATAGCGTGGACCGCTTCAAAACCGCAGAGCGACTCAGTGAGCAGCGCCCGCCTCATCGGCCGCCGCTGCAAGTCTGCCTGCAGGTCAACATTGACAGTGGGCCCAACAAATCGGGCATTTCGCCAGAGGAACTGGACGCACTGGCGCGGCAAGTCGCGGCATTGCCAGGCCTGCGCCTGCGCGGCCTGATGGTGATTCCCGAGCCGAGCACCAATGTAAGCGCCCAGAACGCCGTTTTTTCAAAGGTAAACACCTTGTTTGCCGCCTTGAAGTCACAGCATGCCAGTGTGGACACCTTGTCCATGGGCATGTCGGCCGACCTCGAGGCCGCCGTGCAAAACGGCAGCACCCTGGTGCGCGTTGGTACCGCCATTTTTGGTGGCCGCCCGGCTGCCTAGGGTTAGCCCGCACAGTTTCGCCTGGCAAAAGTCTCAAGTCTGAACACTGGTTGGCGTTCATCGGCAACCTGTCGTGCCAGAATGTTTCCAGCCATGATGCTGACCCCGATTTCGAACCCGCACGTCAGCGCCTGGCCGGCCCGCTGTTGGCGCCTGCTGCTCGGCACCCTGGCATTGTTTGGGCTGATGCTGGGGCATCCCGTACAGGCCGGATCCGTCACACGCTCACAGCTACAAACCGAGTTTGGCGCGAGTTACCAGGTTGGCGAACGCCTCACGGTGCTGCCGGTCTGGCCGGTTTACCACCGCGGCCAAACCGCTGCGGGCTACGACGCGCTGCACGCCTACGTGTTTGAGACCATCGACATCGAACCCGTGGCCGGTTACGGCGGAAAACCGATCAACATCCTGGTGGTCATGAACCCGGCCGGCAAGTATCTGGACGTTCGTTTGCTTAGCCACAACGAGCCGATCTTCCAGGAAAAATCGCGCAACCAGCTGTTGGCTGATTTTGCCGGGCAGTACAAAGACCTGACCATGACGCACCAGATCCAGGTGCTCACGCCCAAAGCCAAACGCGAGTTTGACGACCAAAAGGCCACTCTGCACGGGGTGACGGCGGGCACCGTCTCGGCGATGGCGATGGACCGCACCATCATGGAGGCAGCCGCACAGGTGGCTTTTGCGCGCCTGGGCGAGGCCGCCAGCGGCAAGGACGACACCGCGAAATCACGCAACGCGGCAGCGGCAGTGTCACGCGGCGCCGACGACCAATTTGAGCGCATGGGTTTCAACGAGCTGATCGGCGCCCGCCTGGTGCAGTCGGTGAGCCGCACCAACCGCGAGGTGCAAGCCCGCTTCAACGGCACCGATGCCGAGGGGCAAGACGCCGAAGCGCGCCTGCAACCAACTGCATGGGCGCTGGACATGATGGTGATGCTGCCCGGTCTGCCCCATGTGGGCCGCAATGTGCTCGACGCGGCCGGCTGGCGCGACGTGCGGGCGCTGCGCGAAGCCGGCCATGGCCTGGTCGGCATTCTGGACGGCAGCCGTTACCCGCTGGTCGGCAGTGACGAGGCGCCTGCCGGCCGCGCCGCCCGGCTCGTGCTGGTGCAAAACGGCAAACGATTTGCCGTCAACGCGGTGCCTTATACGCAAGGCCTGCGCGTGAGCGGCCAACGTTCGGGCGTCGGCAGCCACGCCGTGATGCGGCTGTTTGCCACCGACGTCAACGCCGGGCTGGACCTGGCGCAACCCATGACGCTGGAATTCAATCTCTCGCGCGGCGCCGCTGCCCCAGGCCAGGCCAGGCTGGAAAAAGACTGGACCCACTCCCTGAACATTCCCGATGCGGCCAAATGGAAGCCGGTGCGTGAAACCCCCGGCTGGGTCAAGATATGGGAGCAGCGCCAAATTGATTTGGTGGTTCTGGTGCTCGGTTTGCTGGTTTTAACCGCCGTCCTGGTGGCGCAAAAATGGGTGAGCGCCGTGTCGAACCGGCTCACGGCGTACCGCGTCGCCTACCTGCTGTTCACCCTGGTTTTTGTGGGCTGGGCCGCGCAAGGGCAACTCACCATCGTCAACCTCACGGCCCTCACGGGCGCGCTCATGGAAGGCCAAAGCCCGGCGTTTTTGCTGAACGACCCGATGGCCATCGTGCTCTGGGCCTTTGTGGGCATCAGCCTGCTGGTGTGGGGGCGCGGCACCTTTTGCGGCTGGTTGTGTCCGTTTGGCGCGCTGCAAGAGCTGCTTGCCATGCTGGCCCGGGTGTTGCGCATCAAGCCGCTGCAGTTTCACCGCAAGGTTGACGCCGCCCTGAAATGGGTGAAATACGGCGTGCTGGCAGCGCTCACCGTATCAGTCGCGGTGGCCAGCCCGCTGACCAACACGCTGGTCGAAATCGAACCCTTCAAGACCTCGATCAGTATGGGCTTCCAGCGTGAATGGCCGTTCGTGGTCTGGGCGCTGGTTTGCCTGGTGCTGAGTGTTGTTGTTTTTCGCGGTTATTGCCGTTATATCTGCCCGCTGGGCGCTGCGCTGGCCATCCTGGGCAAACTGCGGCTGCTTCAGTGGATTCCGCGCCGCGACGAATGCGGCACACCGTGCCAAACTTGCCGCCACGGCTGCGCCTATCAGGCGATCGAGCCTGCCGGCAAGGTCGATTACGACGAGTGTTTCCAGTGCCTCGATTGTGTGGGCGACTACCAGAACGACCAGCGTTGCCTGCCGCTGATCCGCGAACGCAAGGCCAAAGTGATCCCGATTCAGTCGGCCCCGCTGCATGCTTGATATGTCGTCCTTCCCCTCCCGCCGTCAATGCCTGCGCCTCGCGCTGGGTGCAGGCGTCGTGCTGGCAGCCAACGCGGCCTTGAACGGCAGCGCCTCGGCGGCCTCAGGGCTGGTTTGGCGCGCGCGGCGCCTGCAGGGCTTGGGCACCAATTTGTCCCTGCGCGCAGCGCACGCCGACGCGGGCCGTGCCGATGCCGCTCTGGACGCGGCCGTCACCGCGATTCGCCACGTCGAGCGCCAGTTCAGCCTGTTTGATCCAGACAGCGCCTTGAGCCGCCTCAACCGCGACGGGGTCTTGCATAACCCGCACCCTGACTTCCTGCGTCTGCTGACGCTGGCCAGGCAGGTCTCAAGCCAAAGCCAGGGCCGATTTGACGTGACCGTGCAGCCGCTTTGGCTGGCCTGGCAACACGCCAAAACGCAGGGCCGCCTGCCGAGTAAAGATGAGCTGAACCACGCACGGACCCGCGTTGGCTATCAGGCGCTGGATATCGGCCCGAGCCGCATCCGTTTTCAAAAACCCGGCATGGCTGTCACCCTGAATGGCATCGCCCAGGGTTTTGCCGGCGATCTGGCCAGCACCGCCTTGCGCGCACACGGCGTCGCGCATGCGCTGCTCGACACAGGCGAGTGGAGCCTCTGGGGCCAAAGCCCCGAAGCGGGGCCGTGGCGCCTGGGGGTGGCCGATCCGCGCAGCACAGACAAAGGCAGCGATCAGGCAAAGGGCGCCCTCATCGCCACGCTTACCCTCGCGGTGCAACGCAGCCAGCCAAACAGCCTGCGCGCGCTGGCAACTTCCAGCGACGCCCACTACCGCTTTGGCGCAGATGACTTGCACCACCACATCTTCAACCCGAAAACCGGCCACTCACCCACTGCGCTGGCCAGTGTGACCGTGCTTGCGCCCACCAGCACGATGGCCGACGCCCTGACCAAGGTGCTGTTCATGAGTGACCTCAAAGGCGTGTTGCAGCAGGCCAAAAACTGGCGCGTCGATGTGCTGGCTGTCGACAAGTCTGGCCGCTGGGTGGCCAGCGCCGGACTGCGCGCGACCATTGCAAAAAGTTAACATGGGTGTTAACTATTAGTCAGTTTTGGAGCCCGCCTGGCAATTTCGATGATTTTTTGGCAACTAAGTCACGTATTCATTCAGTAGTTTGCTATCTATTTTATATCATTGTTAGATTGGATAGAGAAAGTCTGCATTTCACAGCGTCAGCCGCAGCGCTGCCTAGCAGGCCTTGCGATTCCTGAAGAACCGGATTCAAATGCGGGTTCCAACCACCCGCACCGGAGCCCGCCATGCAGCCTGCCATTCGCCTGGTTTTCATTGCCGCTTTAGGTTTGGCCGCGCATCCACCTGTGGCGGCCCAGACGGGTTCTGCGGCCGACGCCAAGGTGGTTGCCGAGGCGACCCAAGGCGCGCTCAAGTCGACCAAGGGCAAATATTTTGACAAATCATTCAACGCCTCGGTCGATTACGAAGCCCAGGTGATTGACTTGAACGGCGACGGCCAGCCCGAGGTTTTCACCAAACACCACGGCGCGATGTTTGGCGGCGCCGGTGTTTCGATGGACCTGCTCATCAAGGGAAAAAACGGCAAATGGGCGTCGCAGTTCGGTTTTCCCGGTGAATACAACATCCTGAAAACGAAAAACAAGGGTTACCCCGACATTGAAATCCAGGGGCCGGGCACCTGTTTCCCGATCTGGCGCTGGAACGGCTCCGTTTACGACCTGCACAAGCGCTGCGTCAGGTAACAGCAGAGCTTGAAAGAACGGTCAGGACGGCCGGCCCAAACCCAGTCGCTCGACATTGCGTTTTTCCGCCGCGTAAGCGTCACGCAGGGCACGGGCGTAGTCACCGCCGTCCAGGTAATTCGGCTCCTGCTCGTATTTCGCAAGCTCCGCCACGTGTTGCGGGTCAAACAGGGCGAGTTTGAAGGCGTCATGCAGGGTGTTGACCACGCCAGCCTCCATGCCGCGCGGGCCGACCAGGCCGTAGGGCGACATGGCGACGATGCCGTGCCCCAGCTCCCTGAGGGTGGGCACAGTGGGCCAGCGCGGCGAGCGCCGGTCGCTGAAGGTGACCAGGAGGCGCAGTTTACCGCTGTCAACATAGGGCGCGAAACCGTTGGAGTTCACCCCAGCCATGAGTTGGCCCGAAGCCACCGCCAGCATTTGCTCCGAAGTGCCTTTGTAGGGCACGTGGATGTATTTCAGATTGCGCCGTCCAAAGAGTTCGTCCATCACCACATGCGGCGTCGTGCCCAGGCCGTTGGTCGAGATGGTCAACTCGCCGGGTTTGGCGGCGGCAAACTTCAACAGGTCGTCAAAACTCTGAAACGGGCTGCCGCTGGGCACCACCACACCGAAAGTGACGCCGCTGATCTGGATGATGGGCGTGGTGTCGCGGATCGGGTCCCACGCCACCTTCTGCACGTGCGGTGCACGCAGCGCTGGCTGCGGCAGCTGCGAGAGTGTGTAGCCGTCTGGCGCGGCCTGCTGCAGGATCGGCATGCCCAGCGTGCCACCGGCGCCCGGCCGGTTTTCGATCACGACCCGTTGACCGAGGTGGCGGCCGGCGATGTCGGCCAGCAGCCTCAGCGTGACATCGGTTGCGCCGCCCGCTGGCCAGGGAACGATGAGGGTGATCGGGCGGCTTGGAAACCCTTGCGCCCGCAGCTGGGGCACGGCCAGCGTGGTCGCCAGCGCAGCCAAAAGGTGGCGGCGCTGCATCATGGTGGCCCTCCGCGTTTGGCCAGCTGGCCAAAGCCGCGCTGCGGGTCGTAACCCCAGCAGGCCAGGCCGAAACAGACGGCGAAGGTGCCCAAAACAATCCACGGCGAGTCGCCCGCATCTTTGCCGTAGATGGCAAACCGCATCCACTCCACGGCGTGGGTGAAGGGGTTGAAGCGCGCGATCTGGTAAACCCAGTTGGCGCCGGACTCTTCGAGCTTCCACAGTGGGTACAGGGCGGTGGACATGAAATACATCGGGAAGATGACGAAGTTCATGGTGCCAGCGAAGTTTTCGAGCTGTTTGATGTGCACACTCATCAAGAGGCCCAGGGCACCGAGCATCAGCGCCGCCGAGGCACTGGCAAGGATGATTTGAAGGCTGTGCCAGCCCAGCCACGGAAGCTCAGTGCCCAGCAGGTAGGCAACGATCACGAAGGCCAGCGCCTGCATCAGAGAAAGCACGGTGGTCGCCGCCAGTTTGCAGGCCAGCACCCACCAGCGAGGCAATGGCGCCGTGAGCAAGAGGCGCATCAGGCCCATCTCGCGGTCATAGACCATTGCCAGCGAGGACTGCATGCCGTTGAAGAGCAGCACCATGCCCACGAGGCCAGGCACGATGTAGACGTCGTATGAAATGTAGGTCTCGTAGGGCTCGGCAATCGCCACGCCAAACACGGTTCTGAACCCGGCGGCAAACACCGCCAGCCACAGGAGCGGCCGTACCAGTGCCGAGGCCAGGCGGCCATATTGGCGCGAGAACTTGAAGAGTTCGCGCGAGACGATGGCAGACAGGGCCTGGAGCTGGTGTTTCATGGCGCAGAAGGGGATTTGCAGAGTTTTTCTGGCTCATCCGCGCCCAGCGTATCCAGCACATTGCGCGGATGCATCACGCCCTCTTGCGGCATCATGCCTTGCACGCCCTGCCCATCGGTGAGCAGGATCGGCTGGCGCAATTGCCTGTCCCATGGGCGAAATTGCAGCGCCACACCCTTGGAGCCGTCGAGGTTGGCTGAGAGCAAGGTTTTCTGGATGGAAGCAGCGTCGGTTTTTTGCGTGCCCATGGCGACCGCCACCAGCGTTTTGCCCGCCATCCAGGCCGCCCAATCTGGGTCGGTCATGGGGCGCTTGGCGGCTTTGGCGAAGCGCCGGCTCACCTGGGGTGCGCCGAAACGTTCAAACTGCGCCTGCCAGCCCAGCGCTACAAGGCCACCGTCGCCGACCACCGGGCGCGGCAAGGCCGTGCTGTAGGGCAGGCTACGGGCGAATTCACCGTCGCTGTCGACCACCCAGACCACGTCGTAGGCCAGGCTGGCGGTCAGCAAGGTGAGGTTGCCCGAGGCGCGTTCGCGCGGATCGGCAGACAGCTTGAACGGCTTCACCGCCACGGTTTTGAGGCCATACCGCTTCATTGCCGCTTGCGCCACTGCACCGCGCGCGGCGTCATCTGCAGACGGCCCCTGCAACACCAGCACAGAAGACCATTTACGTGAGACCAGGGTCTGTGCCAGTGCATCGGCACGCATGCGTTCACCCGCGATCAGATGGAAAAGGTTGGCGGCGCAGTCTTTTTCCCGCAAGGCATCGGCGCGGGCACCCACGTTCAACACCGGCAGCTTCACCGCAGCAGCCAATGGCGCCACCCAGGCCTGCGGTACGTTGACGACCAACAGATGGGCGCCGGATTTTTCAGCCTTTTGTGCAGCCGTCCGGGCCGCGTCCAGACTCGTCGCAACTTCGGTGCTGAATTTGACCGACGCCTTCTCAGACTCGAGTTCAAACTGGGCCTCGTCGAGGGCGACGTTCAGGCCGTCTGCGGCGCTGCCGCCTGGGTGGCCCAGATAGGCGCGTTCGATCCGCGTGCGGTCAAGTTGGGGGTTGTCTGCCTGCTCGATCAAGGTCGCTTTCAAGGCGGCCGCCTGTGCCACCACGCAGGCGGGCAGCAGCAGGGCTCCAATCAAAACGGCATTCAGGCGCACGACGGGGCTACGCTTCAGTCAATCAACACCGCGCCGTAAGGCACACGCCCCACCGCGATGCTTTTGGTGGCCTTGGCCGACGCGACGTCGACCACCGTCATGTCATCTGAAAGGCCGTTGACCACATACAGCTGTGACTCGTCCCGGCTCAGCGCCAGGTTCCATGCGCGTTTGCCGGCCAACACCTGCTGCGTCACCTCACGTTTGGCAACATCCACAAAGGCCACATGGTTGGCGCGACCGAGGCTCACAAACGCGCGCTTGCCATCTTTGCTGATCAAGATACCGACCGGCGTGATGTCGGCCGCTTTGGCTCCCTTGATCGCAAATTTCACGCTGCCAATCACCTTCAAGTCCTTGGTCGAAATGATGCTCACGCTCGCGCCGAGTTCGTTGGTCACCCACAGCTCTGCACCGTCCGGCGTAAACGCCATGCGGCGCGGGCGTTTGCCGACCACTATGTTTTTCACCACTTTGGCCGTGGCGGTGTCGATCACATGCACCATGCTGGCCACTTCGGAGGTCACGTAAACCGTTTTGCCGTCCGGCGAAACTTTCACCCCTTCAGGCTCCTTTCCAACCCTCACTTCCTTGACGGCTTTTTTCGCCGCGACGTCGATAAAGGTGAGCTCGCCCTCGTCTTCGTTGGAGACGTACAGCATCTTGCCGTCGGGCGACAAATCAAACGCCTCCGGGTTGTCACCCAGGGGAATGCGCCCTACCGACTTGCGCGTGGCCACATCAATCACGTCGGCCGCGTTGTCGCCGCCACAGGCCACCAGCAATTGTTTGCCGTCTGGGGTGAGCTGCAGATGCCGTGGCCGCTTGCAGGTGGCAATGGTTCCCTCTACCTTTTGCTCCTTGAGGTTGACCAACGTGAGTGCATTGTCTTTTTCACTTGAAACAACGGCCGTTGATTGAGACAGCGCTAGCCCGGGCAGTGCCATGCAAAGCGCGAAGGCCACAAGCTGAAGGGTCTTTTTGAACATTCGGATTTTCCAGGGTTGGGAGTGCACGGGTGTTTTCGCCGGTTCCATGCGCCTTCAAGGTTTTGGCGGCTTGACCACACTGGTGCGCGCAATGAAACCCTGCTCCAGGGTCGGCTGGCCGAGCGCCTGTGTCACCTCGGCCGGACTGCCTTCTGCCACGCGTTCTCCCTGGTGCAGCATCAGGAGGTGATCGGCGTCAACCGTCTCTTCGACCCAGTGTGTTGCCCACAACACGCTGCTATTACGGGCACGCACGTCGGCGTGCACGGCAGCCAGAATGTCTTTGCGCGACTTGGGGTCGAGCCCGACCGTCGCCTCGTCCATCAGGATCAGCCCCGGTCGGTGCAGCAAAGCGCGCACCAGCTCAACTTTGCGCTTGGTACCGCCGGAGAGTTCACGGCAGGGCCGATCCAGATCGCCCGTCAAACCAAGGGCTTCGCAATCGGCTGCAATGCGCTCGGCGGCAACCGCGCGCGCCAAACCATGCAGGTCGGCATGGAATTTCAGGTTGCGCCGCAGGCTCAGATCGAGGTCAAGCGCCTGCTGCTGGAACACCACGCCAATGCGCGCCAGTGCATGGGACGGTTTTTCCCGCAGCACGATCCCGTCAACCAGGATGTCGCCTTCATCGGGAACAAACAGGCCGGTGAGCAGCTGAAACAGGGTTGACTTGCCCGCTCCGTTGGGCCCGAGCAATGCGCAAAACCGGCCTGCTGCCAGCTCGAAACTCAGGCCCTTGAGCGCCTGGCGTTCGCCATAACGCTTGCTTATATTTTTGACGGACAGCATGCTTGGTTTATAACTGATCAGGCGCGCGGCAAGATGCCCCGGCCGCAGGCCTGTCGCCCTATTTCTGCAAGGTTTCAATGAAAGCCAGCAACTGCTCGATTTCGGCGTCTTTCAGGATGTCTTTCCAGGGTGGCATGCCCGCGTCGGCACGACCGGCCTTGATGGTGGTGACGGCCGTGTCTTTCCATTTGGCGTCGTACCGCATTTTCAGGCGCCGCACGTCGCGCTCACGCACCGGGCTTGCCCCATCGGAGCCATGGCAATGGGAGCACTGGTCATTGAAACGCACCCGGCCCAGCAGCGCCGTCGGGCTCAAACCCAACGCGGCGTCAGGGACGATCCGGGTCACGCCACCGGTCGCTTCTTTCTCCGATTTTGCGGCTGCTGCTGTTTTGGTGGCAGGCTTGGCCGCAGGTTTTGCAGGACTTTGGGCATCGGCCGGCTTCGCCTGGGCGTGAACCATCCAGTGCGCGGGCACGGACGTGGTGCCACCCTGACCATGGCCTTTGGCCTGTGCAAACAATGGGGCTGCGGACAGCCCCCCCGCACTGGAGACGAGTGTCAGATTGACTGGTTTACCGGACGGAAAGTTGTACTTGACCGCCAGCGCCGCAATTTCAGGTTTCAGCGCCACCAGGGCACTGTCAATCTCCTTGATCAGGTCGGTCTTTTCGCGCCGCACCGCCACTGCCACCTGCCCCGTTAGATCAGGGCCCGTAAGTGACGTCACTTTGTATTTGCCACCATGCAGGCGCTGGTTGTCGTAACCGGCCGCCGGCCCCCACAAAAACCCCGCCTCAATTTCACCTTTGGCCAGGGCCGCAAACACCTCGTCCGAGGTTTTGTAGGTGGTGAACGGCAAATCGTTGCGCTGCGAGAGCAGGATATGGGGGTTGGTCTGAAACTGCACGCCCAGGCGTTTGCCCTTTAGGTCGTCGAGGCTTCCAAACTGGAAACCGGGGGCGCTCACCAAGGCGTAACCCAAGTCCAGAAACGCGGCAGTTTTTTGCAGGCCGCGCGCACGGTAGTCGGCGCTGGCTGGCAAGGCAAATACCGCGTCGCATTCACCGGCGGTGTTGCGCAGCGCACGGCGCTGGAAGTAGGTCAGGTACCAGGTGTACTGCACTGGCGTGGCATTGAGTTTCTTGGCCACCAATTCGGCCAGGTCAACATACAGGCCCCGATCCGGACCTTCAGATTTGCTGAAAGGCAGATTGTCTGGGTCAGCGCAGACGCGAAGTGGTTCGGCGGCATAAGCAAAGGCCGACGCGCCCAAGGCCAGCGCCAACGCCACAGGTAAAAGTCCGGCAATCTTCATAACAACTCTCGTTTTCTGGTTCGTACAAAAACAAAACCCGTGAAACTTCGTGACACGGGTTTTGGGAAGTCACCTGGAATCAACGCCAGCCCGTGGGCCGGCGTTGACTTCAGCAAACACCTGTTACGTCACGCTGATCAGTTCAGGGCAAACACGTACATCGTGCCACCTTCAGGACTGGCCGCCACCATCTTCTCACCCAAGGCTCCGAAGAACGCGGGGATCGACTGTGTGCGGCCCGACACCACGGCTACATACTGCTTGCCGTCCAGGGTGTAGGTCATGGGTGCAGCGGTGATGCCGGAGCCGGTGTTGAACTTCCAAAGCTCTTTGCCCGTCTTGGCATCAGATGCCCTGAACCAGCCTTTGATGTCGCCATGGAACAGCAAGCCGCCCGCAGTGGTCATCATTCCCCCGTTGAATGGCAGATCCTGCTTGTTGAACCAGACTTGTTGTTGCTTGACGGGATCCCAAGCCTTGACGCCACCCATGTGGCCGCCAGGGCCGACTTTGCCAAGATCAAAATTGACGCCCAGGTAGAACGCGCCGCGTTTGTAGTCAGCCTGGATGCCTTCGAGGTCCATGCACAGATTCATGGTCGGGATGTAGACCAGGCCAGTCTGCTTGCTGTAGCTCATCGGCATCCAGTTTTTGCCGCCAATCAGGTTGGGGCAAATGTCGGAGGCCTTACGTTTCATGCCGGGGCGCTTGGCATTGCCGGCGGTCTCGATCGGGCTGCCGGTTTTCATGTCGATGCCGGTGGCCCAGTTCACGCCTTCAATGAACTGTTTGGCGGAAATCAGCTTGCCGTTGGTGCGGTCCAGTACATAGAAAAAACCGTTGCGATTGGCTTGCATGATGACCGGCACGGTTTTGCCTTCGACCTTCTGGTCGGCAAACACCAGTTCGTTCACACCGTCATAATCCCACGCGTCATGTGGTGTGAACTGGTAGTGCCAGGTGATCTTGCCGGTGTCGGGGTTCAACGCCAGGACCGAAGCCGAGTACAAATTTGTGAATTTGCCGACGTCCGAGCTGTCATTGCCACGCACCGATGCGGACCATGGCGCGGGGTTGCTGGTGCCGTAATAGACCAGGTTCAGCTTAGGGTCATACGAGCCAATGTGCCAGGCCACTGCGCCGCCATTTTTGCCGGAGTCACCTTTCCAGGTGTCTGCGCCAGGCTCTGTGCCCATGGGCACCGTGTGGGTGCGCCAGACTTCCTTGCCGGTGGCCTGATCAAGCGCCACCAGTGCGCCCCGCACGCCGTATTCACCACCGCCGAAGCCGGTGATGACGAGGTTTTTCACCAAGGTTGGTGGGGAGGTGATCACCGAACCACCAGTGTGGTCAATGACCTGGGTTTTCCAGAGTTCCTTGCCGGTTTTGGCGTCCAGCGCAACCACATGGGCGTCCAGGCGACCAAGGAAAATCTTGCCGTCTTGGTGCGCAACACCCCGGTTGTTCACGTCGCAGCAGGCGTATTGCTCGACGCCCTTGGGCACGTCGGGCTGGTAGGTCCACTTGACTTCACCGGTTTTGGCGTTCACCGCAAACGTGTTTTTGGGGCCGAACGAGGAGGTGACATACAGGGTGTCGCCGACTAGGATCGGGGTTGACTCCTGCGAACGGTTGGTGCCCAGGCCCAGGGCCCATTGGACCTTGAGTTTGCTGACGTTGCCGGTGTTGACCTGCTTGGCTTCGCTGTAACGGGTATTCCCCATATCGCCGCCATAAACACCCCAGCCTTGCGCGCCGGCAGTGGACGCAGCGCCCAATGCCAAGCCCAGCACGACTGGTGTTAAAAAGTTCCGCATGTGTTGTCTCCTGTGAATAATATTCAGTGATCCGCTCACGTTGAACCGGAAAGGCATTGAACACATCTCCGGTGCGTTATAGAGCATAAAACGCAGAGATTTCCACCAAATCCGGGTTAGCCCTAGTTCATGCAACTAATCGCAATTTGCGACAGTCAAAGCCCCCGCCTTTCGGGACCCCAATCCGGATACCAAATGTTTCCGGCTTGAAATCCGGGTGAGACCCGGGTAAGGTCGGGTGTGCATTTGCGAGGTCTGGGGCCTGCCCAACGGGGCCTATTTGTAGCTGACCAGTTCCAGTGTCTGGCTGCCCCCGCGCATGAAGCGCGAAGGGGACGTTTCGACCCGCTCCACCCGCACCAAACCGGCGCCAGGGCAATACCACTCGGTGCTGAAGAGCGGAATCTCGCGCCAGTTGAATTGGGCATCGACGTAGAGCCTGATCTTGGCTTCACCCACCACCTTGATGCAACCCTCAAAAAGACCGGCGGCGGTTTCAACCTTCTCGTTCAACGCCACAATGGCGTAGACCATCATGATCGGCTTGGTCGTGTAGCGAACCTCTTTGGGAAACTCGTTGCGCCGCTGCAGCACATAAGGCATGGTGCTGGCCTGCCACTGGGTGCCCACCACGTATGGTTTTTTGAGGACAAAACGCGGCGGGTTGTCCACCTTGGGGTTGACCTCCAGTGTGTCGCGGCTGGCGACCCGGTAAATGCCCTGGTCGTCACTTCGAAGGAAGTAGTCAACCCCGTTGCTGCTGTGCCGGCGCTGCGCCGGCCCGCTTTCAAGGGTCTCTGGGCCCTTCATGCTGAAGCTCAGGGAATCGATGTCGGGTTCAGTGGCTTCGTCCAGGTTCTTCGTGACGCGGTAGGTCCAGCTTCGGCCTTCGGCCAAGGGGAAGAAAGATGGCTCGGAACTGCCGGAGCCGCAAGCCGTCAACACCAAGGACAGCAGCAACGTGCAGCCCAGCGCAAAGGCCCAAATCCGACCCGCACGGCTCCCGGCGTGGTGCCACATCACGTCATTTCTCCGGCAACTGTGGCGAAGGCAGGTCTCGAATTTTGATCTCCTGCTCGTCGTTGCCGGGGCGCAGGAACCCGAGGCCCCTGCCCGCACCCGCCTTGGCTTCGGCGACGCCCATTTGCTGGATGCCGCTGTTGCCTTTTTTGAGCCCTTCCTCAATCTGCATGTGCAGTTTGCGGGTGTACGGCAGCTTGTACGCGCGTGGTTCGAGCACCGGGCCGTTGTCGGCCAGCGGGCTCACCCACATGTACAAAAGGCCAGGCGTCTTGGCATTGGGTTCCTGCACCACGGCACTCATCATGACAAACCGCGGTGGCAGCGCGTCGGTGCTGGGAATGCCCCAGATCGAGTGAACCGCGTCGTGCCCGTAAAAATACATCACGGTGACGCCCACCACCAGCACGCCCTTGAGCCACCCCGGCCAGCGCGACCACAGAAGCGCCAGCAGGGTGACAAACAGCAGGGCGCTGAAGCCCAGAATGATCGACAGGCTCATCGTTTGCTTTCTGCGCAATGCTGCGCACTCACTTGGTGTTGCTCCCGACCAGTTTTTTGGCCAGCGTGTTGATGTCGGCAATGGCGCCGTCGCTCAGTACAGTGAAGCGCGCCAGCGTGGCCTCTTCGCCGCGCCCTTGCAACAGGTGTTTGCCATAAAACACCACTTCCGCTCGCGGGTTGACCTTGACCACCGCCACGTTCACCTCCACCGGCTGCCCTGCGCGGGGGTTGGTCGAATCAACCTCTTTTGACTCGAAATAATGCGCGTTGATCACGTATTCTCCCGGCGCGATTCCGCGCAGGGTGACGACCTCCTGGTTCAGCGGATTGATGATCTTGCGGCCGTTGACCAGGATCGTGTCGTTCGACAAGCCCCGGTCGTCGCGGTCCAAATGCATCAGCCCGGCCTCGCGTTCACGGTAAAACACCGTGTTGCCCTGCGGGTTTTGCACCCACAGGTCGATGTCGTTGGGGTCCAGATCGGACCATGACAGGGTGATGATGTACTCCGCCTTGGCGGGAATGTCGCCGGCCTTGGTGGTCTTCGGGTTCATGGCCAGGAGCGCGATGATGAAACAGAACACAAACGCGATCAGCATGTTGAACAACATGTCGTAAAACGGATCGACCTCCGGCTCGCGGTTGTGGCGGCTGCGGCGCATTCAGGAGCCTGTGGGTGGCGTGGCTGGCGCTGGAGAGGTGCGGTGCATGCCGTACCGCTGCGCGTCCGCGACGATGCGGTCGGCAAAGCGGTCAAGCCGTGTCAGCTGCAGTCCCAGCAGGATATTGCCCACCAGGCCGACCATGGTCGTCAGCAAGGCAACACCCAGGCCGGTGGTCAGGCTCTTGAGCAGTTCCTGCGACTGTGTGGGGTCAAAATTCTGCATGTTGCCGATTTGCAGTGCCAGGATGGAAAAACCAATCACTTTGCCCAGCAGCCCGAGTTTCAGCTGGATGCCGTTGACCCACCAGGCGGTGTTGTGCGGGCCGTGGGTTTGTTCGAGCAACAGGTCAAGCGGGGCATTGGTGTCAGCAGGTGCAGCGTCGAGCGCTTGCCAGTAGTCGGCGGCCCAGCTGTCGTGCGGCAGGTTGTGCTGGGTCGACGCCGCGCGCAGCAGGCGGTGCTGGGTCTGCAATTCGCGCGAACGGGCGCCGCTCCACAGCGTGGCGCAGGCGAACAACACGATGATGACGAGCGTGATGCCGGTCGGGTCCGAGCGCAGCAACAGTCCCCACACGCCTTGCGCGCCCAATAGCCAGGCCGAAAAGGCCAATAGCCCGCCCAGGGACAACCATTCAAACCACAGCGGCTCCACCAGTGACGGACCGGCCGCGCGACCCATGGACGCGTGCAAGGCAGGCGACTGGAAACGTTCCAATTTTTTCAACATGGCCTGGGTGGTTTGAACTCCGGTGGACGCCAAAGCATAGTGCCTGCGCCGTCTCAAAATGAGAAAAGCCCACGCAAATGCGTCTTTTTCAGGGTTAAACCTAGGGCCGTGCAAATCCCAGTGCATGAATTCTGGGTTAACTTGCTCGCTGAATTCTTTGGGTGGCTTTCAGGCGTGGCATTGCACTTCAAAGCACCATCCATGGCCCGTCAACCACGCCCCCATTTCTGCTTCCGATGCCCTGCCAACGCTCAATACCTTTCCGATTCGCAACACCAATGGCCCTTGTGCTGTTGCTGCCCTTCCAAGCCCCGGCGCAGGCGCAGGCCGATCGAACCCTGGCCCCGGTGGAGGTCATCGGCACCACACCTCTGCCCGGCATCGGCCAGCCGCTGCAGGAAATCGCTGCACCGGTGCAAAGCGCCTCGCGCCGGGCAATTGAACAAAGCGGCACCCTGAACCTGGGCGACTTCCTCAACAGCGCAATGGGCAGCGTGCACGTGAACGACATCCAGGGCAACCCCTACCAGATCGACGTGAATTACCGCGGTTACACCGCCTCGCCCCTGCTGGGCACGCCACAAGGCGTCTCGGTGTACATGGACGGTGTGCGCATGAACCAGCCGTTTGGCGACGTGGTCAGTTGGGACCTGATCCCCAAAGGCGCCATCGCCAGCCTAACGCTCATGCCCGGCTCCAACCCGCTGTTTGGCCTGAACACGCTGGGCGGCGCCGTGTCGGTGCAAACCAAAGACGGCCGCCGCCATCCGGGCACCGCGCTGGAACTGGGTTTGGGCAGCGACCAACGCCGCTCTATCGAATTCGAACATGGCGGATTCAATCCGCGGGGCCTGAACTGGTATGTGAACGCCAACCTCTTTGCCGAACGCGGTTGGCGCGCCGACTCGCCTTCGGGTGTGCGCCAGCTGTTCGGCAAACTCGGCTGGCGGGGTGGCGACACCGACCTGTCGCTCACTCTGGCCCATGCCGACAACCAACTCACCGGCAACGGCCTGCAGGAGCAGTCCATGCTCGCGCGCGATTACGCCAGTGTCTACAGCAAGCCCGATGAAACCAACAACACGTCCAGCTTCCTTAATCTAGTGGCGTCGCACGCCATTGGCGACAACCTGCTGTTCTCAGGCAACCTGTATTTCCGCCATCTGAAAACGTCCACGCTCAATGGCGACGTCAACGAAGACGCCTTCGAATCGGCGATCTACCAGCCCAGCGCGGCCGACCAGACGGCACTTGCAGCGGCAGGTTATACGGGTTTCCCGCTGGCCGGCGCCAACGTGGCCAACACGCCATTCCCATTCTGGAACTGCATCGCTCAGGTGCTGCAAAACGACGAACCGGCCGAGGCTTGTTCCGGGCTGAACAACCGTACCCGCACCACCCAGCACAACCACGGCGTGTCGGGCCAGCTGGCATGGCTTGGCGAACTTGCTGGTCGTCGCAACCAATTCGTCGTAGGAGCGGGTTATGACGAGAGCCGGGTGAATTTTGAACAGACCGCGGAACTGGGTTATCTCAACGCAGACCGCAGCGTGACCGGTATCGGGGCGTTCGCAGACGGCGCAACCGGCGGCAACCTCAACGGTGTGCCCTTCGATACCCGGGTCAACCTGACATCGCGCACCCATACCTGGAGTTTGTTTGCCAGTAACACCCTGTCCATCTCCGACAACCTGCACCTGAGCCTGTCGGGGCGCTACAACCGCACGAACGTGGACAACGTCGACCAGCTGCGCCCTGTTGGTGACCCGGCAACCCTGACCGCCAACCACCAGTTTGACCGCTTCAACCCGGCTATCGGCGTCACCTGGAGCCCGTCCAAAACGCTCAATGCCTACCTCGGCTACAGCGAAAGCAGCCGCGCACCCACCGCGATTGAACTGGGCTGCGCCAACCCTTTGCAACCATGCCGCTTGCCCAATGCCATGGCCGGCGACCCACCGCTGAACCAGGTGGTGACGCGCACGGTCGAAGCCGGCGTGCGCGGCAGTTTCCCCGGCTTTTCCGCCGGAAACCCCTGGCAATGGAACGCCGGCGTGTTCCGCGCTGAAAACACCGACGACATCCTCTTTGTCGCGAGCAACGCCGGCGGTTTTGGTTATTTCAAAAACTTCGGCCAGACGCGCCGCCAGGGTGTTGAGCTGGGCGCGAGCGGCAAGGTCGGTGCGTTCACGCTGGGTGCGCACTACACCTGGCTCGATGCCACTTACCAGAGCGCCGAAACCGTCAATGGCACCGGCAACAGCAGCAACGACCAGGCGCTGGCAGGCAACCCGGGCGTTGACGGCAACATCAGCATTCAGCCGGGCGACCGCATTCCGCTCATTCCGCAGCGCCTGCTCAAGATTTCGGCGCGTTACGCGGCGGCGTCGACTTGGGGCCTGAGCGCCAACGTCGTGGCGGTCTCCGGCAGTTTGGCGCGCGGCAATGAAAACGCGCAACACGCGAGCGACGGCACGGTTTACCAGGGGCCGGGCTCCAGCGCCGGTTATGCGGTGTTCAACCTCGGCGCCGATTGGCGCCCCAAACCCAAGCTGCAACTGGGCGCGCAGATCAACAACCTGTTTGACCTGCGTTACGCCACCGCCGCACAACTGGGCGCCAACGCCTTCAACGCCACCGGCGCCGTGAACGCCGACCCGTTTGGCAACGGCAGCTCGCCGCAATCAACCTTCTTTGCACCGGGCGCGCCGCGTTCGCTGTCGGTGTCGCTCAAATACGTGTTTGACTGACGTGCTTGAGCACAGCGGGCCGGATTTGTGTCACGGAGTCATGCTACTAGATATATAGCAAATAACCAACATTTTCCGTGACTTCGCGGCGTATTTTCTCTATAAAATCACCAAACCGCGAAAATTGATGTCAATCGACCCCAATTTGGGTGCGATTGGCCTCAACTCCAATCCTTCAATTCACATCTTCTTCGGCACCCGGATCGGCTTGACATCGCCACAATCCGCCCCAAGCCACTTGCCCGAGCCTTCCATGTCCATCTTCTCGGCCTTGCCGCGCACTGTGGTGTTCACCGTCATCTTCATTGCGTAGGCCTCCGACCCGCTAAAGGTAATCTGCCCCTCGCCGGTGGACGGCGGCTTGGTGCAGCTGAAGGCGATTTTCTGTGTGTTGCCGACGCGCGGTGACGCGGTGGAGGTGCAGTCGCCCTGGCCGGAGGGCACCTCGTTTTTCTCGATCATCTCTTTGGTCATGCAGGTCTTGACGCTCATGCCGCCGCCCGGGCCGCTTGCGCCCATCTGCACGCCCTGTTTGGCCATCATGTCCTGCATCATCTTTTTCTGGTCTGGCGGCAAATCGGCCATCTGTTTCTGCATTTCGGCCATCTTGTCGTTCATGCCGGGCGAGCCCATGTGGGACTTGTGCGTGATCTCCCACAAACCCGGTTTCATGGTCTGGGCGTGCAGGCCAAGGGATGCGCCCAGCAGGGCAACGGCGATCAAGCTGCGGTTTTTCATATGGACTCCGTGGGTTAATGGATCAGGCGATTGTCGCCAAAGCCGGGCCACAAGTGAAGCCCTGCGATGGCAGGATGCACCCAATTGCAGGGTGCCTGCGGATGTGCGAGGATGCGCCATCAGCCCCATCCGACCTCGCCCGAAAACCGCCCGACGCCACCCGATTGCCACCCGATTCGTCCGGGCTCATCGCCTGCCACCATGCACATTGAAGCCTCCGCCAGCAGTTGTGGCGCCTTGATCCGCGGCCTGGACCTGTCGCGCCCGCTGGCGGCATCCACCGTCGCCGAGATCCGCAGCGCCTGGCTGGCGCACCAGGTGGTGGCGTTCCCAGACCAGGCGCTCAGCATCGAAGACATCGAGCGTTTCGCCTTTTGCATCGGCCCGCGCGGCGAAGACCCGTACATCGCCGGCCTGCCCGGCCACCCGCACGTGGTGGAGGTCAAACGCGAGGCGGCCGAAAAAAGCAAACTGTTCGCCGAGACGTGGCACTCTGACTGGAGTTTTCTGCCATCCCCGCCCGACGGCACCGTTTTGTATGGGCAGGTGATACCGCCAACCGGTGGCGACACCCTGTTTGCCGACCAGTACACCGCTTACGACGCCCTGCCCGCGCCACTCAAAAACACGCTGGAGGGCAAACTGGCGATCCACTCCGCGCGCGGCGGTTATTCGCGCCAGGGCCTCTACGGCGAAAAGGACGAAGGCCGCTCAATGGCCATCATTTACGGCGACAGCGCACTCAAAACGCGCTCGCACCCGTTGGTGCGAACCCATCCCGAGACTGGCCGCAAGGCGCTGTTTGTGAATGCCGGCTACACCATCGGCATCGAGGGCATGCCGCACGACGAAGCCATGGACGTGTTGCGCCAGTTGTTCCAGCACCAGATCGAGCCGCGTTTTGTTTACCGGCACCGCTGGCAAGCCGGCATGCTCACCCTGTGGGACAACCGCTGCCTGCTGCACGCCGCCACCGGTGGTTACGAGGGCCATCGGCGCTTGTTGTACCGTGTGACGGTTGCCGAACGCGACGCTGCGGACCACAATGCACCTATCCCACAATAACGCTAGGAGACAGCCATGAGCGACACCCCTGATTTTGGATTCGGCAAATTCGTGCCGGGTTTTGATTTTTTGCAGAACCTGGCCAAGGGCGCCTCCAACAGCATTCCGCAGATGCCCAACCTCACCAACTGGGTGTCGCCGTCGCTCAACCTCGAAGAGCTGGAGAAACGCATCTCCGAACTCAAGGCGGTGCACTTCTGGCTGGACCAGAATTCCAAAGCCCTGGGCGCCACCATCCAGGCACTGGAAGTGCAGAAGATGACGCTGGCGACCCTCAAGGGCATGAACTTCAACATGGGCGACGTCGCCAACGCGCTCAAACTCAAGGCCGCCGATTCGGTGGTGGCGAGTGTGCAGAAGGTCAGCGAACGGGTTTCCGAGCGCGCCGCCAGCACGGCCAAAACGTTGTCTGACGCGGCTTCCAGCGTGGCCGACGGCGCCAAGGCGGCGGTTGCCAGCGCCTCCGGCAAAGGCAAGGCTGGCGGTAGCGGCAAATCCTCGCCCGGCATCAGTGGCCTGGTCGACCCCTTGCAACTGTGGGGCTCCTTGACGCAGCAGTTCCAGCAGATCGCCGCCGGCGCCATGAAAGACGCGGCCAAAAATTCTGCGGTGGACATGAGCAAACACATGGCCACGGGCCTTGCCAAGGAAGCGATCAAGGCGACCAAAAAGGCCGTCAGTACCCGCAGCAAAACCGCAGCAGCGAAAAAAGCAGCCCGGCGACGCGCGGGTTGAACCAGGACGCATGAAACTTTTTCCCTACGCCCATGCCACACACCCGGACTGGCGCCTGGCCGCCGGTCTGGCGCTGGCGCAGCTGCGTGGGCAAATGGCCACGCGCGCCTACGCCCATGCACCCACGCTAGGGCTGTTGTACATCACCGACCACTACGCAGCCGCTGCGCAGGAGATCCTGGCGCATCTGGGCGGCGAGCTGCCCGAAGTTACCGACTGGTCAGGCACGGTGGGCATCGGTGTGGCCTCCAACAACGTGGAGTATTTCGACGCACCGGCGCTGGCCATCATGTTGTGTGACGTGCCACCCGACCAGTACCGCGTCTTCTCCGGTGTGGCGCCGCTGGGCCTGGGGTTTGAGCCCTACAGCGCCCTGATTCACGCCGACGGCAACACGCCCGATTTGCCCGAGCTGATCGCCGAGATGGCCCATCGCACGGCCTCGGGTTATTTGTTTGGCGGGCTGGCCGCCAGCCGTACCCGCTCGGTGCAGTTCGCCGTGGGGGGCAACGGCAATATCCAGGGCCATGGCTCGGCCAGTGGTGTCTTCAGCGGTGGCTTGAGCGGCGTGGCGTTTGGCGAAGGCGTGGCACTGGTTTCACGCGTTACGCAGGGCTGCCAGCCTGTGTCCAAAACCCGCGTCGTCACCGCCTTTGACGACAACGTCGCCACCGAGCTGGACGGCGAACCCGCACTCGACGTGATGCTGGGTGACCTCGGCGCCACCCTTGCGGAACCCGAAACGGCGCTGGCCAAGGTGCGCCAGACCCTGGTCGGACTGGTTGACGAGAGTGACCGGCAACACGATGCCAGCGGGCGCATCACGGTCGGCTTCGGTGGCAATTTCGGCAGCGACGTGACGGTGCGCCACATCATCGGCCTGGACCCGGGGCGCCGGGGGGTGGCGGTGTCGGCGCACCTCAAGGAAGGCATGCAACTGGCGTTCTGCCAGCGCAATGTGCAGGCCGCACGGGCGGACCTGGTGCGCGTCTGTGCGGAGATCCGCGAAGAGCTCGACACCTCGGAGCTGCCGCTTACGCCCGCCTTTGCCGCCATTGAAATGGAATCCATGCCCGCACCCAAGGCGCGCGAGATTGCCGGCGCCATTTATGTGAGCTGCTCCGGCCGTGGCGGCCCGCATTTTGGCGGCCCCAGCGCCGAGTTGCAGATCGTGCGCAAAGCCCTGGGCGATGTGCCCCTGGTCGGCTTTTTTGCGGGTGGCGAAATTGCCCGGCACCACCTGTACGGCTACACCGGGGTGCTGACAGTCTTTACGTCAGTCTGACGTCGCAAACGCGGTGGTTTTCGCGTCCATTCAAGATTCACCATAAGGAGCAAGCCATGTTGTCACCCGAGGAACTTGAAAAACTGATGCCCGCCGAAACCACCCGGTTTCGCTCGCCGATTCCGACGCAGTCGGTCTCCAGCGACGAGTTCATGCCCTCGATGCAAAGCCCCAAACAAAAGGAGTTCGAGGCGCGTGTGAAAGAACTCGGCACGTCAATCTCCAAGAAACTCGGCATCCCGCGTCGGCGCTTCTTCCAGGGCGCGGCGGGCATGGCGGCGGCGTTTGTGGCGATGAACGACACCTTCGGCCCGATGTACCTGGTGAGCCGCGCCGAAGCGCAAACGCCAGAGATGGCCAACGAACGCGCCAACGCGCTCAAGGGCCAGTTCATCATGGACATGCACACGCACTTTTTGCGTGACGACACCCGCCTGACCAACTTTGTGCGGGCGCGTGAAGCGGTGGGCCGCGCCGGCTGGAACCCGGCGCTCGCCGGCAAGCCGCAAACCCTGGACGACCTGAAGTTCGCCAACTACTTCAAGGAAATCTACCTCGACAGCGACACCAAGGTCGCGCTGATTTCCGGCTCCGGCTCCGAGGAGCCGCGTGACTGGTTCCTCACCAACGAGATGAAGGCCGACGCGCGCAGCGATGTGAACAAAAAAGCCGGTGCCAAACGCATGTTCTCGCACGCCATTTTCATGCCCGGCATGCCCGGCTGGCTCGACAAGGTCGACCGCGACCTCGAGGTCTTGAAGCCCGACTCCTTCAAGGGCTACACCGTGGGCGACAACACCCACAAAAACCTGGCGCGCCACCCCTGGAAACTGGATGACGAGAAGCTGCTCTACCCGTTTTACGAGAAACTTGCAAAGGCAGCCAAAACCACACCCAGCCTGGCCAACGTGTGTGTGCACAAGGGGCTGTTTCCGCCCTCCACCACGGCCCAATTCCCGAATTTGCTGACCTACGCCGACGTAAGCGACGTGGCCAAAGCCGCCAAAGACTGGCCGCATTTGAACTTCATCATCTACCACTCGGCCTTCCGCTTCACCGGGGCGCAGCAGCTCGGCTGGGAGCAATTCGAGAAAACCGGGCGCATTGATTGGGTGACAGACCTCGCCGAAATCCCGGAAAAATACGGCGTGAAAAACGTCTATGGCGACTTGGGCCAGATCTTCGCGCAAAGCACGGTCTCCGAGCCGCGCCTGTGCGCCGCGATGATGGGGCAACTCGTCAAAGGCCTGGGCGTTGACCACGTGGTGTGGGGCAGCGACGCCGTCTGGACCGGCGCGCCACAATGGCAGATTGAAGCGCTGCGCCGGTTGGAGATCCCCGAGGAGATGCAGAAAAAATACGGCTTCGCACCATTGGGCGGCGCCGATGGGCCTGTCAAAAACGCGATATTTGGCGACAACTCGGCGCGGCTGTACCAGTTCACCCGCCAGCACCGGGCGTCGCTCGCCGGCGACAAAGTGGCCATCGCCAAAGCCGAATATGACCTGCATGGAGAAGGCCGTACCAATTTGCGGTATGGTTACGTGCGGACACAAATCGGCTGACGCCGTTACGGGTTTCGGCCCCATGAGGTGTCCGCTTCACTTTGAAAGCGACACCACATGCAGCCGGA
>JANNMM010000071.1:0-32123 GCA_031397915.1 Rhodoferax sp.
GAGCGCGCTGCGGGCGGTTTGTCGCGTGAAAACTGGTCGCTCGACGCAACCTGGGTTGACGCGACGGGCGCGCAGTCGCGCCACCTCATGCTCATGCGTGATGCCAACGGCACGCTGCTCTCGACCGACCGCCAGCGCGAGTTTGCGGTGCTCAAAGCCCTGGAGGCATCCTCCGTGCCGGCACCGAAGGCCCACTGGGTTGACGACGATGGCCGCTGGCTCGGCGGACCTTCGCTGGTGATGGAACGCATGCCCGGTGACTGCGAGTACATGGTGCTCAACGGAGCCCGCCCGCTGGAGGCGCGCTTGAACCTGGCGCGTGCATTTACCGACCTCATGGCGCGTATTCACACAGTCGACTGGGGTGAGCGCGGCTTGGGCGCTGTGCTTGATGTGCCAACGGGCGCACCTTCGCGGGTCGAACTTGCGCACTGGGAGGCTGAATACCGCCGGGTGCGGCTCGAACCGCATCCCGAGCTTGATTACGTGTTGGCCTGGATGCACCGAGGCGCACCAGAAGCCGAAGCGATTGTTCTCGTGCATGGCGACTTCAAGCCGGGCAACGCGCTCATCGCGGGCGAGCACATCACCGCCAAACTCGACTGGGAGACCGCACATCTGGGCGACCCGTTGGAGGACTTGGGCTGGGTGACCAACCCGGTGCGCAAGCGCGAGCACCAGATTGCGGGCAACTGGGAGCGTGAGCAGATCGTCAGTGCCTACCGCGCGCTCACCGGCCGCCGTGTCGATGAAGTTGCGCTGCGCTGGTGGAACGTCTTTTCCTGCTGGAAGCTGGCGGTCATCCAGTTGACGGCTGTCAGCGAGTTTGTGGCGGGTCGCTACGACCGTGTGTTCCAGACACCCACCTGGCTGTATCGCCCGATGTTTCAGATGATGGAGCAGACTCCATGAGGCCAACCGTCGAAGAGCAACTCATCGGCACGTGCCGGATCCTGGAAACGCTCGTTTCGCCCTGCGTCGCCGACCCTTACGCGCGAACCATCCTCGATGCCCTGATCGGCAACCTGCGCATGTTGACCAGCGCCCTGCCCGCGGTTCCTGGCTTCCTCAACAACGACAATGTGGCGACGGCCACGCTGCTCGCGCAACTTCAGGCCGTCGTCGCGCCAGACCTGGCCGAGCGCATCGCGCTTGCCCTGGGACGAGCCGGCCCCGATGCCGCCGACATGACGGCAATCGACCAACGCAACTGCGAACTGCGCGACCTTTTGTCGCAGGCGCTGTGTGACGCTGGCCTCACACCCGCCATGCACGCGGCGGCGCTTGGGCACATGACCACGCGCGCCGCACGTGCGCCGATGCGCTACGTTTCCACGGCTTCCCCACTCGCAAAGGCGACCTGATGCTGACCCCACTTGACGACTCCCTCTGGCACCAGTTGCCCACCACTTTCGACCACGTCTGGACCAGCGACCCGAGGTTTTTTGACCGCTACTGGTTCGCCATCTATTCGCAAGACGGCCGGGTGGCGATCCAGATCACCATGGGTGCCTACCGCAACATGAACGTGCTGGACGGCGGTGCGGTGATGACGGTAGACGGCAAGCAGTACAACCTGCGGGTTTCGCGATCGCTTGACCGCAACGCACAGACCGAATGCGGCCCGATTCGCATCGATCCCGTGAAGCCGCTCGAAGAGTTCGAGATCACCATCGCGCCGGGCGCGCACGGGATGTCCGGCACCATCCGCTGGCGTTGTGTTGAACCCGCGCGCGAAGAGCACCCGCATTTCGAGCGGCTGCATGGGCGCACCGTCCAGGACTACCGCCGCTTCGACCAGATTGGCCTCGCCAGCGGCTGGATGGAGGCTGGCGGACAACGCATCGAGATCGCCGACTGGTGGTCCTGCCGCGACCACTCCTGGGGCGTGCGCCGGGGCATGGGTGTGCCCGAGCCGGTCACCGGGCCGAAAGTCACGCTGGCTGAAAAAGGGCATGTAATGTCCTTCCTGTTCTTCTCCACCGATTCGATGAGTGGCCATCTGCTCTTTGAGGCGCGCGGCGAGGATGAACCGTACACCACCGGCGTAGTGACCGAGCGCGCCACAGAGGCCGTGCATGTTGTGCAGAAGATCGGGCTTTCAGCGGACCTGCATCCGGGCACACGGCGGTTCCGCACGGCACGGGTGAGCGCGACATTCGACGGCGACAAGCACTTGCAGATGCATCTCACAGCACTTGGCGCGTCCATCGCGATGCAGGGCCTGGGCTACAGCGGCGGATACAACGACGGTCGCGGTCTGGGTGCCTGGCGTGCCCAAAACCACATCGAGTTCGACGTGTGGGATGTTTCGCACCCTTCCAAGGTGGTCTATCCCGACGGAACGCTCAAGGAGCACTGGCACCGCATCCAGCCGGTTGGCATCCAGGCCGACTTCGGCGGCACCACCAGCACCGGGACGGGCAGCCAGACATTCACCATCGCTGGTCGCCCGCCAGCTTGGCTTGCAGCCGGATCGGCCAAGCTGGCTTAAGGCTGCGTGTCTGTACCGACGAGCCTGCACATGAACCGTTCCGCCCTCGCCCAACACCTGCGCCGTGGCGACCATGTGGTGGTAGGTCAAGCGACTGCTGAACCTGTGGGCTTGGTAGACGAGTTGTTTGCATTGGCGGCCGGGCTCGGGCAGTTAAACGTGTTTTGCGGCTTTTCACTCAACCCGGCGTGGGGTGCTGCCATCAACACGGCACTGCGCGTGACGACTTATTGTGGCCTGGGGTCGATCCGCCACATCGTTGGGCGCGGTGTGGCGCGTGTGATTCCGGCGCAGATGTCGCAACTGACGTCGTACTTCGAATCCGGCTTGCTCAAGGCCGACGTCGTGCTGCTGCAGGTGTCGCCCGCTGACGCAGAGGGTTTCCACAGCCTCGGTTGCACGGTGGACTATGTGTGGAACGCTGCGCAGGCCGCCCGCGTCATACTGGTCGAAGTCAACCCGAACGTGCCGCGCACGCGCTCCGCCTGCCGCTTGCATGGCAGCCGCGTGGTCGTCGCCCGCGAGAGCAACTTGCCGCTGCCCGAACTCCCGAACGAACCACCGGACGCACGGCAACTCACCATCGGCCGGCACGTCGCGCGGTTGGTGCCCGACGGCGCTGTCATCCAGTTGGGCATTGGCGGCATGGCGGCGGCAGTAGCGCGCGCGCTGTCGCAACACCGTGGGTTGCGGGTGCGATCTGGCATGGTGGGCGACTGGTTACCGGAACTGATGGACAGCGGCGCGATCGACACGACAGATCCCGAGGCCTGTATGACTTCGCTCGCGGTGGGCAGCCGCAGGCTTTACGATTTCGCCGGCCCGGATGGCCTGCTTAGTTTTGCAGCACCGGCGCAACTTGTCTCACCGAGCGGCCTGGCGACTGGTGCGCCTTTCATGGCGATCAACTCTGCAGTCGAGGTGGATGTGTGCGGACAGGCGAACGCGGAGTTTGTAGGCACGCGTTATGTCGGCGCGGTCAGCGGGCAGCCTGACTATTTCCGCGCAGCACGCCGCTCTGTGGGCGGGCTGGCGATCGTTGCCCTGCCGGCCACCGTGGGTGCGGCTTCGAAAAGCCGTGTCGTGGCGCGTATCAGCGGTGCCTATGTCACCTCGGCGCAAAGTGACGTCGATGTCATCGTCACGGAGTACGGCGTGGCCGATATCCGGGCGACAACACTCTCCGAGCGGCGCAGGCTGATCGCGGCCCTGGCCGAACCCCAGTTTCGCGCCGCATTGACCGGAGCAGAAGAAGACGCGCAAATCCTTGCCTGATAAGAGCCAGGTCACAACTGGGCCTTTGACCAACCATGAAACCCGGGTCGTAAAGATCCAAAATGGAGCTTGAAATGAATCAATTGAACCTGACGCGGCGTGCCGCCACCACCAGCATCGCTGCCATCGCCTGCGGCTTCGCACCTGGCCTGTCATTTGCGAATGATTTGCCTGCGATCAAGATCGCGGTCGGTTTTCCGCCGGGCGGTTCGGGCGACTTGTTCGCCCGGATTCTGGCCGATGCCTTGCGCGAGGAATTGAACCGCCCGGTTCTGGTCGAAAACAAACCCGGCGCGGGGGGGTTGACTGTCGCGGTGGGTTTCCTTCGCGCACCCAAAGACGGCACGCAGTTGATGCTGGCCACGGGTTCCACGGCAGTATCAGCGCCGATCTCGCGCGCCAAGCCGCCCTACAACCCGGTTGAAGATTTCCAATGGATCGCGCACCTCACCAACGCACCGTTTGTGATTGCAGTGAACCCGGCTCTGCCCGTCACCGACTTGAAAGGTCTGGTCGCTTACGCCAAGGCCCGGCCCAACAAGTTGTCCTACGGGCACGCAGGCCTGGGCACGACGGTGCATTTGGCCGCCGAACTCTTCAAGGAGCAGGCTGGCGTTGACATCGCCGACATCGCTTACGCCGGCAGCGCAGGCGCGATCACCGACACGATTGCAGGCACGGTGCATTTCATTGTCGAAACCTCGGGCACGCTTTTGCCACACCACAAGGCGGGCAAACTTCGCATCATCACGACCATGGCCGAGGCGAGAGAAAAAATCTCGCCGGACATCCCAACCTCGCGGGAGGCCGGGTATGACCTGCTGGCGGGCACCTCCAACCTGCTGGCGGCGCCTCTGGGTACGCCGCGCGAAGTGATTGAACCCATCGCCCGCGCGGTGGCCAAGGTGATGGAACGCCCGGCGATCCAGGAGCGCCTGGCGCAACTGGGCATTCAGCCCATCACCAAGTCCAGTCCGGCCCTGGCGCAGGCCTATGTGACGGCAGAGGTTGCGCGCTGGTCGGTCATCGTGAAAAAACTGGGAATTGCGCTTTGACATTGAAGGGCTTGCCGCCGGGACCGGTAATTAACACCCATGTTAATTATCCGCACTAAAACCGATTATTCCGACATTATGAAGCTTTTTTGATATTCAAGTCACGCAATATATAAATGGTTAGCTATTATATGTATAGCAGAACGGATTGACCCATGCGCACAGCGATTTGTGAAAAACTGGGTTGCGAGTTGCCCATCTTCGCCTTCTCCCACTGCCGCGATGTGGTGGTCGAGGTCACCAAGGCGGGCGGGTTTGGTGTCCTGGGCGCCGCCACGTTTTCGCCCGAACAGCTCGAAGCCGAGCTGCGCTGGATCGACCAGCACGTGCAGGGCCGCCCTTACGGCGTGGATGTCATCATCCCCACCGCTTACGACAAGGAAGCCGAGCGCAGCACCGACGACCTGGAGAAGATGATCCCCGAGGTGCACCGCGCCTTCATGGACAAGATTCTCAGCGACGCCGGCGTGCCAGCCTTGCCCGCCGACGAGCGCGCGCGCGTGCACAAGGAAATCGTTGATGGCCGCGGCAACATGACACCTGACGGCGCTCGGCGCCTGCTCAACGTCGCGCTGGCGCACCCACAGGTCAAACTCGTCGTCAGTGCATTGGGTTCTCCGCCGCCGGACGTTATCGCCCAGTTGCGCGAACACCGGGTGATGATTGGCGCGATGTGTGGGAAAGGTGAACACGCCGCGCGCCACGTGGCTGCCGGTGTGGACGTCATCGTCGCGCAGGGTACCGAAGCCGGTGGCCACACCGGTGAAGTCGCGACCATGGTGCTGGTGCCGCAGGTGGTGGAAGCCTGTGGCGACAAAGTGGCCGTTTTGGCCGCTGGCGGTATTGCACGCGGCAGCCAGATCGCCGCCGCATTGGCGCTTGGCGCCCAGGGCGTGTGGTGCGGCACCTTGTGGCTGGGCACCCGTGAAAGCGAACTGGACCCGTTTGAGAAGCAGGTGCTGTTTGACGCCCGCACAGAAGACGCGGTCCGCCGCCGCGCCCGCACCGGCAAACCCGTGCGCATGATTAAAAGTGATTTGTCGGAAGCCTGGGAGAAGCCCGGCGCGCCGAAATACCTGCCGACACCATTGCAGGGTATTCTGTACAACGAAGCGCATGCCCGTGTGGTGCGGGCCAAACGCAGAGACCTGTATTCCTTCCCGGCCGGGCAGGTGGTGGGCATGCTCAAGGAAGAGACTTCGGTGCGTGACGTGATGGTGCAGTTGCAGGAGCAATACCTTGAGGCCATCGAGCGCCTGCGCCAGCTCAACCCGACTGCCGACTGAGCAACTAAGCAACTGAGCCGACACTGAAAGACACGAGATGAGCGAAGAAGTTTTGGTGGAACACATCGACGGCATGGTGGTCATCACGATCAACCGGCCCGAGGTGAAAAATGCCGTGAACCGGGCCGTGTCTTACGGCGTCTGTGCGGCGCTCGACGAAATGGACCACCGCAGCGACCTGCACATCGGCATCCTTACGGGCGCCGGCGGCACCTTCTGTGCCGGCATGGACCTGAAGGCTTTTTTGCGGGGCGAGGTGACGCGCGTCAAAGGGCGGGGCATTTTGGGCATCGCCATGACACCGCCGCGCAAACCGCTGATTGCCGCTGTGGAAGGTTACGCATTGGCCGGCGGTTTTGAATCGGTACTGGCCTGTGACCTGGTGGTTGCTGCGCGTAACGCCCAGTTTGGGTTGCCGGAAGTTAAACGCGGACTGGGCGCTGCCGCAGGAGGACTGATGCGCCTGCCCCGGCTTATCCCGCAACGCATCGCCATGGAAGCCGCGTTGACCGGCGACATGATTTCTGCCGAGCGCCTGCACCATTTCGGGCTGATCAACACCTTGGTGGATCCTGGGCAGGCACTTGAAGAAGCCAAGAGCCTGGCCAGACGCATCATGGCCAATGCGCCCTTGGCGGTCGCGGCGAGCAAGCAGGTGATCGTCGAACAGCGCGACTGGCCCATTGCCGAGATGTTCGCGCGCCAGGAGGCAATCACCGGCCATTTGCTCAAGACGGCCGACGCACGCGAAGGCGCCACCGCGTTTGCCGAGCGACGCAAGCCGGTCTGGAAGGGTGAATAGATTTCATCCGCGTTTGTGTACGCCACACCGTTCATCACAACCTTGTTTCTGGAGCCCAACCCATGCCCACACTGGACCCGCAAGTAGAAGCCCTGCTGGAGATGAGCCGAAAGGCCGGCGCGCGCCCGTTTGAGGTTTTGACGCCGACTGAAGCGCGCGCGGCCTACGCCGCTGGCTGGGATGTGATGCAACCGCCGACGGAAGAGGTGGATTCGGTGCGCGATGTGAGCGTCCCGACCCCGCAGGGCACCCTGAAACTGCGCGTCTACCGCGGCGCAGGAACCCGGGCAGACGAGATCTTGCCCTGCATGGTTTTTTTGCATGGCGGCGGCTGGGTGATTGGCAACCTGCAAAGCCACGACCGACTGTGCCGTGCCCTGGCCAACCGCGCACGCATCTGTGTGGTGGCGGTGGACTACCGGCTCGCGCCCGAACACCGCTTTCCGGCTGCTCTGGACGACTCGGCCGCCGCGTTGCGCTGGGTCAGCGAGAACGCGACCGCCCTGATGGTTGCGCCCACACGCCTGGGCGTGGGCGGCGACAGTGCCGGCGGCAACCTGGCTGCCGTGCTGGCCCTGATGGGGCGAGACGGCAGTGCGCCAGCGACTATTTTTCAGGCCTTGATTTACCCGGTGGTGGATTTGACCGCCAGCAGTGACTCCTACCGCCGCATCACCTCGGGTGTGCCGCTGACCGCTGCCACCATGCATTACTTCATCAACCACTACACGCCAGACGTCAGTGATCGGCTGGATTGGCGTGCCTCGCCGCTCAAGGCCACCAGCCTCAAAGGCGCACCGCCTGCGCTGGTGGTCACTGTGGCCCATGACCCCTTGTGTGACGAAGGCCGCGCCTTTGCACAAAGGCTCGAAGATGAGGGCGTTCGCGTCACCGCCATGCACCTGGGCGACCACATGCACGGCATGGTGATGCACGGCCGGCTGGTGGCTGCCAGCAACCTGGTGGTTGACCATGTTGGCGCTGTCATCGGGGACGCCCTGCACAGAGGCGCTGCCACGGCCTGAAAACCGGCCATAGCCATTCACTGCCACACGATTCAGGAGAATTTCATGAGTGAATCACACAAGCCTTCGGGCAAACAGGGCAACGCCACAAGCGTTGACGCCGTGGTCATTGGTGCTGGCTTCGCAGGCCTGTACATGTTGTACAAGCTGCGACAGCTCGGGCTCAAAGCGCGGGTGTTCGAAACCGGCAACGGTGTCGGCGGCACCTGGTACTGGAACCGCTACCCCGGCGCTCGGTGTGACGTGGAGAGCCTGCAGTATTCCTATTCATTCTCTGAAGAATTGCAGCAGGAGTGGCAATGGACAGAGCGCTACCCCAAGCAAGCCGAGATCCTGCGTTACATCAACCATGTCGCCGACCGGTTTGAACTCAGAGGCGACATCCAGCTTGAAACGCGGGTGACCAGCGCCGCCTACGACGACGCGAAGAACAGCTGGACGGTCCGCACTGACCGCGGCGATACCGTCGTTGCGCGTTTCGTCATCAGCGCCGCCGGTTGCCTGTCAGCGGCCCGCATGCCCGACATGGCAGGCCTGGCCGGTTTCAAGGGCAAGACCTACCACACCGGCACCTGGCCGCATGAAGCGGTGGACTTCACCGGCCAGCGGGTTGGCGTCATTGGCACCGGCTCCTCGGGCATCCAGAGCATCCCGGCGATCGCCAGCCAGGCCGCCCACGTGGTGGTGTTCCAGCGCACGGCAAACTTCAGCATCCCGGCCTGGAACCGCCCCTTGCCCCAGCCCGAGCAAGCCGCCTGGAAGGCCAACTATGCCGACCTGCGCAAGAAGGCCAAGACCACACGCTCCGGCATCTTGTATGACTACAGCCAATACGCCAGCGCCGACGTGACGGCAGAGGAGCGCCAGCAGGAATACGAGCGCCGCTGGGCCAGGGGCGGCGCCAACTACACCCACGCGTTCAACGACATCTATTCGAACAAAGAGGCCAATGACGACGCGGCCGAGTTCGTGCGCAACAAGATCCGCAGCCGCGTGAAGGACCCGTCGGTGGCTGAACTACTGGCGCCCAAAGACCATGCCATCGGCACCAAGCGGATTTGCGTCGACACCGACTACTACGAGACCTTTAACCAGCCGCATGTGAGCCTGGTTGACCTGCGCACGAACCCGATCGAATCCATTGTGCCCAATGGCATCCGTACCAAAACCGGCGTTCACGAATTGGACAGCATCGTTTTTGCCACGGGTTATGATGCGGTGACCGGTGCGCTGGACCGCATCGACATACAGGGCAAGGGGGGCCTGGCGCTGAAGGAGAAATGGGCGTCCGGACCACGCACCTACCTGGGCTTGATGGTCAGCGGTTTCCCCAATTTCTTCCTGATCACCGGCCCTGGCAGCCCGTCGGTTCTCACCAATGTGATCATGGCGATAGAGCAGCATGTGGAGTGGATTGCCAATTGCCTCGGGCATATGGGCGAACGCCGGTTGGCCATCGCCGAACCGACGCCGCAGGCTGAAGAAAACTGGGTGGCGCATGTCAACGAAGTCGCCTCCAAAACCCTGTTCACTGGCACCCAGTCCTGGTACATGGGCGCCAATATCCCCGGTAAGCCGCGTGTCTTTCTGCCCTATATCGGGGGTCTCGGCACCTACACCACGATTTGTGACGAGGTGGTGGCTGACGGTTACCGCGGCTTCAGTTTCACCGCTGCGCAAGCGAAGTCCCTGCAAACTGCCTGAGGCCGAGGATGAACCGATTTACCGACAGGGTTTTTCTGATTTCGGGCGGCGCACGCGGCCTGGGCGCCGCACAGGCGCGCGCACTCGTGGCCGAAGGTGCCCGCGTCGTCATTGGGGACGTGCTGGACAAAGAGGGCAGTGCACTCGCCGCCGAGTTGGGTGCGGCATGCCGGTTTCAAAGCCTGGACGTGACCAGTGAACAGCAATGGGCGGAGGCTGTTGCCTGCGCGCAGGAGCTGGGGAGTCTGCACGGTCTGGTCAACAACGCGGGCGTGTTGATCATGTTGCCGATGATGGAAACCAGTGGCGCCGAGTTTGACCGCCTGACGCGCATCAACCAGCTTGGCACCTTCCTGGGCATGAAGGCCGTGGTGCCTGCGTTGACGCAGAGTGGTGGCGGCGCCATGGTCAATCTGTCGTCGGTGGCGGGCTTGCGCGGCACACCCAACGCGCTGGCTTATTCCGCCAGCAAATGGGCGGTACGCGGCATGACCAAGGCTGCTGCACTCGAGCTCGCACCCATGAACATTCGCGTCAACTCGGTTCATCCCGGCCCGATAGACACCGACATGATGCGCATCCGGGGTGAAGATGAAAACCTCGGCAGGGCACAGCGTATTCCCATGAAGCGTTTTGGCACCGCCGATGAAATTGCAGGCCTGGTGCTGTTTCTGCTGTCTGACGAGAGCCGCTACATGACGGGCTCGGAAGTGGCCATGGATGGCGGCATCAGTCTTTAGGTTAGGCAAGGTATCCAGCATGAACCGATTCAACGACCGGGTTTTTCTGATTTCAGGCGGCGCTCGGGGTCTCGGTTCTGCACAGGCGCTGGCGCTGGTGGCCGAAGGTGCGAAGGTCGTTATTGGCGACGTGTTGATCGACGATGGCACCCGGTTCGCCGCTGAGCTTGGGCCGAACTGTGTTTTTCTGCCGCTGGACGTCACCAACGAGGCGCACTGGGCCAGCGCCGTCGCGGCGGCGCAGAACCTGGGGCCCTTGTGCGGCCTTGTCAACAACGCTGGCGTTTATGCGCCTGTGCCGATGCTGGACACCAGCGCGGCCGAGTTTGAGCGCCACACCCGGATCAACCAGCTGGGCACATTCCTGGGCATGCGTGCGGTGATCCCCGCACTTGAGCGCGCAGGTGGCGGCGCGATCGTGAACATGTCTTCCACCGTGGCACTGCGCAGTGCCCCCAACGCAATCGCCTACACCGCATCCAAGTGGGCGGTGCGCGGCATGACCAAAGCGGCCGCGCTGGAACTCGCGCCGAAAAACATCCGGGTCAACTCCGTGCATCCGGGCCCGATCGACACCAATATGCTGGATGTGCGTTCGCGCGAGGAAAACCTGCGACGGGTGCAGCAGGTGCCCATGAAACGCCTCGGCACGAAGGAAGAGATTGCCGGTTTGGTGCTGTTCCTCCTCAGCGACGCCAGCCGTTTCATGACGGGTTCGGAGGTGGCGATGGATGGCGGCGCGGCGCTGTGAATTGCAGCGCTCGAACCGATCTAGGGAAAATCCCTAGCCCTCGAGGCTACTGGCGCATGCATAAAAGCTACTGAATGGTATAATTTTCGAATCATCAAATCCGTATTCGAAATTTCGAAAATTTCGAATTTGTTGAAGTTAGGCAGTTTCGTCAACCACCGCACACCGACGCTGGGGTGCACACACTTGGAGACACCATGAAAGTTTCACAATCAGGCTGCACACCCAAAGGTGTGCAAAAAACAGTTCAATCACGGCTCGGAACGTTGATCGCAAAGTTCTCGCTTGCTGCTGCAATGGCTGGCATCGCGACAGGCGCGCTGGCGCAATTTGAGTCACCCGCCGACGGCGTTTACAAAGACCGCATCGACTGGGGTGTGATGATGGACTTGAGCGGTCCGGCTTCCGCTTCTCAAGGCATCTGGGCCAACGGTTTCCAGGCTTATATGCGCAAGCTCAACGAGACCGGCGGCGTGAACGGCCGCAAGATCAACGTGCTGGCAGAAGACAGTCGATTCAACCCTGCACAGGACAAGATCAACTACGAAAAACTCGTGGGGCAAACGCCGGTGCTTGCCATCTCTGGCATGGGCTCTTCGAGCTCGCAGGTTTCATTGGCGCCGACCATCCGCGCAGGCAAAGTGCCGATTGTTGGCACCTACACCAGCACCAAACCTTTGTCTGAACCGGTTTCTCCCCTGGTCTATGGCGGCTTTTGCGGTTATCCACAAATGGCACAAACCGGCGTCGGTTATTACACCGAGCAACTCAAGCTCAAAGCGCCCAAGGTCATGGTGGTGTCCATAGAGAGCGCTGGAGGCGTGGAGTACGCGCAGATGGTTGCAGCTGCCGCCGCCAAGCTTGGCGGCACATCCAGTCTCGTGACCATGAAAATCACCGCAGCAGACGTGACCCCGCAAGTGCTCGAAATCATTGCCCAGAAGCCTGACTTCATCACGATTTATGGCGTTCCCAATACCGCCATTCTGACAATGAAGGCCATGCAGCAATATGGCCTGAAGATTCCGGCCTTTGGCATCTCGTACCTTCTTGCGCCCCAAATTTATGCGGCCATGGGGCCTGATGCGGGCGCCAACTACAACGTCGTTAGCTGTTTCACACCAGGCGGCACAGACCAATCGCCCGGCAGCCGGGACATGATGGCCGCAGCGGACAAATACAACCACAGCGCGATCAAGGAAGACATCAACTACGTGGCTGGCTGGGCTGTCGCTCAAATGTCTGCTGAGGCGATTGCCAAGACCGGTCCCGAGCCTACACGCGCCAAGTTGATTGAGTCCATGAACAAGGGCTTCACGGTGGACACCAAAGGTCTGGCCGCTCCGATCACCTTCACTGCCGACAACCACACCGGCCCTGTCGCCTTCCGCATGATCGGTTATGACTTCGCAGCCAAGAAGTACAAACCTTTCGGTGAATTCAGCGACTACGTCAAGTACGTCAAGTAAAAAACGCCAGCGCCGCCCACCCCGACTTCACGCACCCAAGGACCCCCATGTTTGCCCAAGTACTTTTAAGCGGTCTGGCACTGGGCAGCATTTATGGGCTGGTGGCGCTGGGGTTCGCGGTGGTTTTCAAAGCCACAGACGTTTTTAACTTCGCGCAGGGCATGTTTGTGGTGTGCGGTGCCTTCTTTGCAGTTACCGCCATCACCATCCTGGGGCTGCCCTTCCTGTTGGCCATTGCCGCCATCATTGCCGCCTGTGCAACGCTCGGTGTGCTCATCCACATTTTTTTGATCCAGCCGTTGGCGGGCCGCCCGATGTTGTCGGTCATCATGCTCACCATTGCGCTGTCGATCGTGCTTCGCGCGCTGGTCGAGATGAGTTATGGCCCTCAGGGGCGCACGCTGGTTACGCCGCTGCCCGCGGGGATTTTCCTGATCGGCGGCGTGCGGGTTTCCCAGCTGCATCTGGTAGCGGCGTTGGTCAGTTGGGCCTGTATGGCCGGTTTCTTTGCCTTCTTCCGCTACACGTCCATGGGCCTGTTGATGCGGGCAACCGCCGACAACCATGAAGCCGCAGTGGTGTCTGGCGTGAACGTCAATGTCATGAACCGCCTGGCCTGGGCCATTGGAAGCGTGTTGGCGGGCATTGGCGGCCTTTTTTTGGGCCAGCTTCAGATCGTTTCCACCGAGCTTGAGAGCATTGGCCTTCTGGCCCTGCCAGCAGTGGTGATCGGTGGCATGCAAAGCATCCCGGGAGCCATCATCGGTGGCCTGCTCGTGGGCCTGATTGAGCAGTTTGCTGCATCCTATATCTCCCCCAAATCCAGCGACATCCTGATTTACGTTTTGTTGATGCTGATCCTGATGGTTCGCCCCTGGGGCTTGTTCGGCCAGCGCGAACTCGGGCGCGTCTAGAGCGCGACGGCGCCCTCTGCCCCGTCGTCCTCCTATCGTTCTCTGATCGCCCACTGAACATCCATTCATTTTCATGACCTCCATTGCTGCCACACCCGCGACCGCTGTTCAGGCAACCGAGGGGAGAAATCCCTGGCGTTTTGTTTGGCTGATTGCCGTAGTTGCACTGCTGTGTTACGTGCCAGTGGTGCTGACAGAACGTGCAGTGTTTGGTTTTCGCCTGTCCAACATGCAGCTGCTTAACCTGGGCTTGAGCCAGGTCAACCTGATGCTGATCGCCATGCTTGGCGCTTTGTCGCTCAACTATCTGACAGGCTGCGCAGGCTTGATTTCAATCGGCCACGCCGCGTTTTATGCTGTCGGCGCGATGACCGCTGCCATCACCGGCTCGCAATGGGGTTGGCCGTTTCCGCTGGTTTTGGTGGCAGCAGGCGTTGCGGGCGCGCTGGCCGGGGTACTGGCCGGCCTGCCCTCACTTCGCGTGCGCGGCCTGTATTTTGTGTTGTCAACGTTCGCTGTCCATTACATCGTGGTGTTCGCCTTCATGGAATACCAGTTCAAGTTCTTCGACGTGGTGGGCGTGCCCTACAAACCTGCTTCGCTCGGCCCCATTGATTTGAATACGCCCATGCGTTGGTACTTTTTCCTGCTGCCCCTGTTGGCGCTGGTTTACTGGCTGCTCAGCAACAGCTTGCGCACACGCGAAGGCCGAGCCATGATGGCCATGCGTGATCACGAACTGGCCACGACTTCGGCTGGCGTTGACGTGCGTTACCTGCGCCTGAAGGCCTTTGGCTTCAGCTCTGCCATTGCCGCCATGGCAGGCGCGCTCTACGCCTATTTCCTGACCAATGTCACTTCCGAGTTTTTTGGCATCCAGTTTGCGATCCAGTTCATCGCCATGATCATTGTGGGTGGCATGGGGTCGTTGCCTGGCTCGCTCGTGGGTGCGGCGGTTTGGTTGCTTCTGCCCTCCATCATCACGGGGGTGGCTTCGCAGGCCAGCGATTCGACCGGCCTGATGCGCGTGTTGCTGATCGACCATAAAGCCCAGTTCGTGCAAGTCATTTTTGGCATGCTGGTCATCTTGCTGTTGATCTTCGCGCCAGGCGGTATCGCCGGCATGGGTGCGAAATTACGCGCCCGCTTTCTGGCGTGGCGGAGCCGGTGATGGACTACGCTCTTGAAGTCAAAGGGCTTTCGGTCGGTTATGCGCGCAAGGGACTGGCACTTGAAGACATCAGCCTGGTCGTTCCCAAAGGACACATCGTCGCCTTGCTGGGTGCCAACGGCGCCGGCAAAACCACGCTGATCCGGGCTGTCTCCGGTTTACTGAATCTTCATCACGGGCATGTGACACAGGGAAGCGTCATGCTTGCTGGCCAGTCCATCCTCGGCATGCCCTCCCACCGCCTGGTTCGGCTCGGCATGGGCCAGGTGCCGGAAGGCCGGCTCGTGTTCAAGCAGCTGAGCGTTGAAGACAACCTCAGTGTCGGGGCGGCAGTGCTGCCGCGTTCTGCCGTGCGGGAACGCATGGACGCCGTCTACCACCTCTTTCCCCGGCTTCTGGAACGGCGCGAGCAAGCCGCAGGGTGGCTCTCCGGGGGCGAGCAGCAGATGCTGGCGCTTGGCCGCGCCCTCGTCGCCTCGCCGAGCCTGTTGCTGGTTGATGAACTCTCCCTCGGGCTGGCCCCGTTGATCGTCAAAGCCATTTATGCACAATTGCGTGTGGTCGGCGACACCTTGGGCACGTCGATGCTGATCGTGGAACAAAATGCGCGCCTGGCCCTTGAGTTTGCCCAAAGCGCCTACGTGCTTGATCGCGGCCGCATTGTGCTGTCCGGCGCGTCCGCCGACGTCGCAGCCAGCGAGACCATGAAAGAGTCGTATCTGGGCGCGAAACGCGACAAACCAGCTGCCGCCGCAGCCACAGCCGACGCATCCATATGACCCAACCCCTGCTCGAAGTCAACAACCTGTTGATGCGGTTCCAGGGCATCACCGCCCTGGATGACGTGTCGTTCTCAATGGCACCAGGATCCATCACGTCCTTGATCGGCCCCAACGGTGCCGGCAAAACGACGATGTTCAACTGCGTGACAGGCATGTACACGCCGACCAGTGGGAAAGTCACTTTTGACGGGGTGGACATCACTGGTGAAGCCGCTCATCGGGTGTCCCGCCACGGCATCGCACGCACATTTCAGAACCTGGCTTTGTTTGCCGGGCTCACAGTGATGGACAACCT
This sequence comes from Rhodoferax sp., assembly GCA_031397915.1. Lineage (GTDB taxonomy): Bacteria > Pseudomonadota > Gammaproteobacteria > Burkholderiales > Burkholderiaceae_C > JANYCG01. The sequence goes on from JANNMM010000071.1 coordinate 15,764, forward strand.
GTTGGTCGGCGCCTACCGGCAGGGATCGTCCGGCCTGTTGCAAGGCGCGTTCCTGAGCGCCCGCGCCCGAGCGGAGCAACGCACTGCCGTCGCGGCGGCTACCGAAGTGCTGGAATTTTTGGGGCTGCTGGACATGGCCCACGTTTTGCCGGGCGAATTGCCTTACGGTCGGCAAAAAGAGGTTGAGTTTGCGCGCGCCTTGATGCAAAAGGCCCGCCTGGTACTGCTTGATGAACCAATGGCCGGCATGAGCACACCCGAGAAAACGGCCATGACGGCCCTCATCCAGCGTGCACGCGCCCAGTTTGGCATGAGCTTCCTGATCGTTGAACACGACATCCCCGTCATCATGGACATTTCGGACAAGATCGTTGTGCTGGATTTTGGCCGCAAGATCGCCGAGGGCACGCCCGAGCAAGTGCAGGCCAACGAAGCCGTGATCGCCGCCTACCTGGGGACGGACGAAGGCGCGCACGCCTGACGTGCCGCAATTCACCAGAAGGCTTTTCGTGACCATCCCATCTACGGACAAACTGCTGCCAACCTACGAGGCCCTGGCCCACGACATCAAAAGCCGGGGGATCGACACCGTCTTCGGCCTGATGAGTGACGACACGGCACTGTTTGTCACCACTCTGGATGCGATCGGGGTGCGTTTTTATGCGGCTCGACACGAGAACACGGCAGTCGCCATGGCAGAAGGTTTTGCCAGCGCCACTGGAAAACTCGGCATTGCGATCATCGGTCGTGGACCGGCCACGGCTAATGCCATGCACGGAACCGCCTACGCGCAGCGCACCGGTTCCCGGGTTCTGGTTATTTTTGGCGCCAGTTCTGTGGTGCACGAGGTGTCTGGCAAAGGCGAAGCCGACACCAAGGAATACAACGCAGCAGGCGTTCTGGAAGCCGCAGGCATCAAAACCTACGTGGCGACCGACTCATACAGCGCGCGGCAGACGCTGGCCAATGCCATTGCAGCAACTCGAAACGGCGGATGCGCCGCCTTGCTGTTGCCCATGAACGTCCAGTTTGGGCTGGTTGCCTATCCCGGCGCAATGGGCGTTCCCGGGCCTGCAGAAGTCGCCCCATCAAAGCCTGAATCGGCCCGGCCTGCGGCACTGGAAGCGGCTGCAGCGATCTTGGGAAAAAGTAGAAAGCCACTGTTCGTGGTTGGTTTGGGTGCCCACCGCTCTGGCGCCCGCGCTGCGATTGAAGCCCTGGCAGAAAAGGTTGGCGCGGTAGTGGCGACCACGCTCAAGGCGAAGGACATGTTTCAGGGCTTTCGCTACAACGCAGGCGTGGTGGGTTCGTTCTCCCACGCTGCCGGCCGCCGGTCGATTGAAGAGGCCGATTGCATCGTGGCGTTCGGTGCCGGCTTGAACCCCCGCACCACCAGTTTTGGCACGGCCATTCCGATGGACGTTCCCTTGGTCCACATCGACATCGCCCACAACAAGATTGCCCGTTGGCTGCATGCCGATGTTTCGGTCATCGCTGATGCGCGGGAAGCTGCAGACGCACTTCTGAGCATCGTCCCTGACCGCGCAGCCAACGATAAGCCGTTTCATACCGGAGAAACCCGCAACCGCCTCGCGCATGTGGATCTGGCTGCTGAATTCCAGGGCGCCAATACGCCACGCACCCTGGATCCGCGCGCGGTCGCGCTGGCACTGGACGGCTTGCTGCCCAAAGCGCGCAACGCTGTCTATGACGCCGGGAACTTCCTACAGATCGTGCCCTACATTGCGGTGCCGGGCCCGCACTGCATCAAGAACACGGTTGACTTCGCCTCCATCGGCATGGGATTTGGCGTGGCATTGGGCTTTGCAGCAGGTACCCCCGACCGCACAACCGTGCTGTTTGTTGGTGACGGCGGCTTTCTCATGACTCTGGGCGAGCTGGAAACAGCGGCGCGCGAAAACCTTCCGCTGGTGATTGTGCTCATGAACGACGCGGCCTATGGCGCTGAGTTGCATTATTTGAAAATGCGTGGCATGCCGGTGTCTACGGCCGTGTTTGCCGACATTGACTTCGCGCCCATCGCGCAGGTGTTTGGATTCGAAACCGCTACCGTGCGAACGCTTGAAGAACTGCGCGCCCTTGCCCCCCTGCTGGCCAATCCGCAAGGCCCGATCCTCCTGGACTGCAAGATCAACGCGTCTGTTGCGGCGCCGTTTCTGCTCGAAACCGTGGAGCACGAAAAGCGCAAGGCTTGAATGCGCAAATGGGACTGAGATGACGCAACCAGTTCTTGACGTTGTCATCATCGGCGCAGGATTCGCGGGCCTGCATATGCTTTACAGGCTGCGTGCTCTGGGTTTCCGTGCGCAAGTGGTTGAGGCCGCTGCAGGTGTGGGCGGTGTCTGGTACTGGAACCGTTACCCCGGCGCCCGTTGCGATGTGGAGAGCTTGCAGTATTCCTACTCGTTTTCCAGTGCGCTGGAACAGGAATGGGTCTGGACTGAAAAATACGCGGACCAAGCTGAAATACTGCGTTACATCGAACACGTGGCCGAGCGTTTTGATCTGCGCCGCGACATCACGTTCAACACGCGAATTGCGTCTGCCAATTTCGACCCAGACTCGGCCCAATGGCAACTGACCGCTGAATCCGGACTCCGGATCACCGCCCAATTTTGCGTGATGGCAACCGGTGCTCTTTCAATCGCGCGCCTGCCCGACATCCCGGGCATTGCGCAATTTACGGGTCCGGTCTATCACACGGGTGCATGGCCGCACAAGGGGGTTGATTTCACCGGCAAGCGCGTCGCAGTCATTGGCACAGGGTCTTCAGGCATACAGGCCATTCCCGCCATTGCCCGCCAGGCCAAGCACCTGCTCGTGTTGCAGCGAACGGCAAACTTTTCAATTCCAGCGTGGAATGCGCCCTTGACGCCTGATGCACAAAAAACCTGGAAGGCCAACTACGGTGCACACCGCAGCCGTGCGCGTGAGGTGGGCACCCTGTACGAATTCAGCGACAAGACGGCGATGCAGGTTGGGCCTGATGAACGGCAACAAGAATATGAACGCCGCTGGATTTCAGGCGGCGTTAATTTTGTCCACGCCTTCAACGACTTGATGGTCAACAAAAGTTCCAACGACACAATTTCGGATTTCGTCCGGTCAAAGATCCGCGCCATCGTGAAGGATGCGGCAGTTGCCGATTCACTCTGCCCCACCGACCACCCTCTGGGTACCAAGCGCATTTGCGTCGACACCGGATATTTTGAAACCTACAACCGTGACAACGTCAAACTGGTTGATCTGAAAAAAACACCCATTGTCTCGGTCACCGCCGAGGGCCTGCAAACCACAGACGCCAACCATGAGCTGGACGTGCTGGTGTGCGCCACGGGTTACGACGCCCTGACCGGCGCCGTTCTCAGTATTGACATCCAGGGTTTGAACGGACAGTCTTTGAGGAACAAATGGGCCAATGGTCCACGAACCTGCCTGGGCCTGATGACACACGGTTTCCCCAACCTGTTCATCGTCACCGGTGCGGGCAGCCCCTCGGTTCTGGTCAACATGATCGTGGGCATCGAACACCATGTCGAATGGATCTCGGACTGCCTGGTGCATATGAAAAACCACCGGTTGCAGACGATTGACGCCTCGAAGGATGCTGAGGACCAGTGGGTAGAGCATGTCAACGCAACTGCCAACAAAACCTTGTTGCCACTGGCCAATTCCTGGTTTCTAGGTGCCAACATTCCGGGTAAACCACGCGTGTTCATGCCCTACGCGGCAAAAATCGGTGTGTACCGCAAAGAGTGTCAAGAAGTAGCCGACCGCGGGTACGAAGGGTTCACGATGACACCCGCCCCTTCAACGCAGCAGGCGACGGAGGTGTGCAATCAGCCCTGACCGCTACCTGCGCAGTTTTGACGTTCTGGGCCTGCTGGTGCGAAGCCGCGGTGGCCTGCGCCTGACCGAAATCAAGGATGCATTGGGCCTGCCGGTCAGCAGTGTGCACAACATGCTGCACACCATGGTCGCGGCGGAGATGCTGACCGTGACGGACGACCTGCTGTATTCGGTGGGTCCGCGCGCAGTTGGTATTGCGCTGTCCATTGTCGCGTCGCTCGATGTGAGGGTCCTGGCCCGGCGGCCCATGCAGGATCTGGCCAAATCCATTGGCGACGATGTGTACCTTGGGATGAGCCTGGGGAAACGCGTTTTTTACGCCGACCGTTGCATGGGCACACAACGCATTTCGCTGGACATCCGGCTTGGGCAATCACTATCGTTGCACAGCACAGCCACTGGCAAATTGTTTGCGGCCTTCAACGCTGATTTGTCGGCAAAGGTGCTGGCCGCACCCCTGCGCAAACTCACCGCACACACCATCACCGACGCCCAGGCGCTGGCAACTGAGTACAAACGCATCCGTGGCCGCGGCTACGCCAAGAGCCAGGAAGAAGCGGTGGAAGGCATTGTGGGTTACGCCGTGCCGATCCGCGAGGCAGCAGGGAATGTGGCGGCTGCGATCCATGTCTCCGTGATTGGCGGGCGGGCCACCAAATCGCATGAAAACAAACTGATCACACAAACCCTGCACTGCGCCGGGCAGGTCGAACGAGGCCTGGGGCACGCCAGCGCAAGCCATTGACGGTGCCGTTGATGCTGGCCGCAGCCTCTGCTTTTTTATTCAAGGACATTCCATGAAACTCGGTTTTTTCACCATGCCCATGCACCCAATCGGCAAAGACTGGCAGGTGTCACTGCGCGAAGACCGTGAAGCCTTCATCCTCGCCGACGAACTGGGTTTTGTCGAAGGCTACGTGGGTGAACACGCCACCGACCCCGAAGAAAACATCACCTCGTCGGCCCTGTTTCTGGCCACACTGGTCGACGCCACAAAAAAGATGCGTCTGGGCACCGGCACCCTCAACATGCCCAACCACCATCCGGTGGCTGTGGCCGGCCACATCGCCATGCTGGACCACCTGTTGGGTGGCCGTTTCATCCTCGGCATCAGCCCGGGTGCCTTGCCTTCTGATGCCGAGGCGTATGGCAACATGGACATGGCACGTCCGGCCATGTTTCTGGAAGCGATCAACCAGGTGTTGCAAATCTGGGCCACCGACCCGCCTTACAAGATCAGCGGCGACTACTGGAAAGTGTCGACCGAACGCACTTACCTGGCCGAAACCGGTATCGGCACCATTCCCAAACCCTTGCAGTGCCCACACCCGCCCATTGTGGTGACTGCCGTTGCCCCGTTTTCGCAAGGCATTAGCGAAGCGGCGGCACGCGGCTGGGACCCGATCTCGGCCAATTTCCTTCTGCCCAAATGGGTCGCGTCGCACTGGGGCAAATATGTTGAGGGTTGCGCCCGCATCGGCCGCCAGCCCACACCGGCCGACTGGCGCATCGCCAAAACCGTGTTTGTGGCGAAAGACGATGCAACCGCCGCCGCTTATGCGCTGGGCACTGACGGCCCCTACTACTATTACTACCGAACCCTGTTCAACAAACTCAAGCGGCGCGGCGCCCTGGGCGTGTTCAAGTCCGACCCCAAGGCGCCAGACGACAGCGTGACGTTGGAAGACGTCGTCAACAAGCTGGTGATCCACGGCTCGCCCGGCAAAGTGGCAGACCAATTACACGCGCTGAAGGCAGAAACCGGCGAATTCGGCACCCTGCTCTATGCCGGCGTTGACTGGACTGACCGCACCCTGGCCCGCCAGTCCATGGTGCTGATGGCCGAGCAGGTGTTGCCGCGCGTGAACGCCTAGCACCATGACGCACATGCCTGCCAGCACCACCATTCCAGCCCTGCTTGAAGAGCAGGCACTCACCTTCCCCGACCATGAGGCGGTTGTGGGCAGCGGACGGCGCCTGAGCTATCGCGCGCTGCGCGATGAAACCCTGCGGGCCGCGCGCGGTCTTGTGGCCCTGGGCGTTCGCAAAGGCGACCACGTGGCCATCCTGATGCACAACCGGCCGGAATGGATCGTTGCCTTTCTGGCGCTGCAGCAGCTCGGCGCCACCGCGGTTGGCCTCAATACCTGGGCGACGCCTCGGGAGTTGCAATATGCGCTGGCGCATGCCGAGGTCAAATTCCTGATTGCCGTTGACCGCTTTCGCAAAAACGATTACGGCGCCATGTTGCACCAGATGGAGCCGCACGCAGAGAACCTGCCGCAACTGCATGCCACCGTATGGCTGTCAGCTGACGCCACCTTTGCTGCGCACAACGGTGTGTCCTGGCAAAACCTATTGGCAATGGGTAACAAGGTGGCGCTGGCGCAGGTCGAAGCGGCGGGTTTGGCCGTCAGCCCCACCGACGCCGCCTTGTTGCTGTACACCTCGGGTTCGACTGCTGCGCCCAAAGGGATATTGTTGCACCACCAGAACTGGATCACCAATGCCTGGAATATTGGCGAGCGCCAGAAAGTCACCCACGAAGACCGGCTGTGGCTTGCCGTGTCGCTCTTCTGGAGTTTTGGCAGCGTCAACGCCATGCCCAACATCCTCTCGCACGGCGCGTGTGTGGTCTTGCAGGAACACTTCGACGCAGGCGAAGCCCTGGCCCTGATCGAGCAGGAACGCTGCTCGATCATGTACGGCACACCCAACATGGTCCAGGCCCTGATCGAACACCCCTCGCGCGCCCAGCGCAACCTGTCGACGCTCAGAAGCGGTGCCATGATCGGCACGCCCGAGCAATTGATGGGTGCGGTGACGCTCGGCGCAAAAAACATCTGCAACGTGTATGGGCTGAGTGAAACCTACGGCAATTGCGCCGTGACCGATGCCAACGAAAGCCTGGACATTCGGCTCCATTCGGTGGGCCAGCCGCTGCCCGGCGTCACGCTGCGTATCTGCCACATCGAAACCGGGCAAACGCTGGCGGCAGGTGACGTTGGCGAAATACGTGTCAAGGGGCCGCTTTTCAGCGCGTATTTCAAGGACGAGGCGAAAACCCGCGAGTCCTACGATGCCGACGGTTTTTTCCACACTGGCGATTTGGGACAACTCGACGCACAAGGCCGCCTCTATTACAAAGGCCGCCTCAAGGAAATGGTGAAAAGCGGTGGCATCAACATTGCCCCCATTGAGGTCGAAGAGACGCTGATGCGCCACCCCGACGTGCGCACCGCCTACGTGATTGGCGTGCCCGACGCCCAACTCGACGAGGTGCTGGTGGCGATCATCATCCCCAAAGACGGCCGACTGCCATTATCCGACGATCTGAGGAAATTCTGCAAACAGGAACTCGCCGCCTATAAGGTGCCTGCGCGCTTTCGCTTTGCCACAGACGCCGAACTGCCGCTGACCACCACCGGCAAGCTGCAGAAGATGAAGCTGCACGAGTTGCTGTAGCTGCGGCCGCCTTAAAATTTGCGCATGAGTCCCGACCGATACCTGCGCTCCTTTGATGTCTTGAACCTGCTGGTGCGAAACAAGGAGGGCCTGCGACTCACCGAGATCAAAGACGCGCTGAACCTGCCCGTCAGCAGTGTGCACAACATGATGCAGACCATGGTGGCCGCCGAAGTGGCCACTGTCAGCGACGATTTGCGTTATTCGGTCGGGCCGCGGGCTGTCGCGCTGGCGCTGAGCACATTGCAGTCGCTGGACATCCGCGTGATTGCGCGGCGCTTCATGCAGGACCTGGTCAAAAAGATCGGTGATGACGTCTACCTGGGTGTGCGGGTCGGCAAACGTGTCATGTATGCCGACCGTTACCTGGGCAGCCAGCGTATTGCCCTGGACATCCGCCTGGGCGAGTCCCTGTTCCTGCACAGCACCGCCACCGGCAAGCTGTTTGCCGCACTCGACCCGAAACTCGAAGCGCAAACGCTTGCCGCAAAAATGCCCAGATTGGCGCCTGCCACCATCACCGAGCCAGCGCAGTTGGAGAAGGAATTCCGGCGGATCCGCGACCAGGGTTACAGCAAGAGCGCCGAGGAATCGGTGGAAGGCATCATCGGGTATGCCTTTCCCGTTCACGATGGCACGGGCAACATCATCGCAGCCATTCATGCATCGGTGCTGGCCAAACGGGCGACCAGAGGCCACGAAAGCGCGCTGCGGGCCGCCGCGCTGGAGTGTGCCGGGCAAATCGAAAAACAATTGGGGAATGCGCCTGAGAAACCGGGCCGTTCGGGCACCAAAAGCACGTTGGCCAAGAAAGACAAAAGCCTGGATTAACCTTTAGGGAACCAAGTCTTTGGCACTCCCTCCAAGAGAGTGCTAATATCTAGGGTAATCACCTATCCGGTGCTGAACTGACGTTCACTTAAGGAGTCTTCAATGTCTGCTCAAGCTGTACTTTATGCCAACCCCATGGGCCTGCCCGCCATCAGCGGCAATGCCTTGGCCGTGGCCAATCCCTGGGCCATGGTGCCCTCGCTGGGCAACCTGGACGCCTATATTTCTGCCGCCAACCGGCTGCCCATGCTCACGCTCGAGCAAGAGCAGGAGTTTTCGCGAAAACTGCGCAAAGACAACGATCTGGACGCCGCTGGTAAGTTAGTGCTCTCTCACTTGCGTCTGGTGGTGTCGATTTCGCGGCAATACCTGGGTTACGGCCTGCCCCATGGCGACCTGATCCAGGAAGGCAACATTGGCTTGATGAAGGCCGTGAAACGCTTCGACCCTGACCAGGGCGTGCGCCTGGTGAGTTACGCCATGCACTGGATCAAGGCCGAGATCCACGAGTACATCCTGAAAAACTGGCGCATGGTCAAAGTGGCCACCACCAAGGCACAGCGCAAGCTGTTTTTCAACCTGCGCTCGATGAAACAGCGTTACAAGGCCGATGACGCGGCCCTGGACGCCGCCGCGCCCGAAGCCGCCTGGACCAGCACCCACCGCGAAACCCTGAGCGAAGGCCAGATCGACGCCATGGCGCGCACACTCAAGGTCAAGCGCGAAGAAGTCATCGAGATGGAAACCCGTCTCTCGGGTGGCGACGTGTTGCTTGACCCAAGCCCCAATGACGATGGCGACGAGTCCTTTGGCCCGATCACCTACCTCACCGACGTCGCCCACGAACCCACGGCCCTGCTTGAATCGCACCAGCGCGACGTGTTGGCCAGCGACGGCATCGCCACGGCGCTTGAGGCGCTGGATCCGCGCAGCCGCCGGATCGTCGAAGAGCGCTGGCTCAAGGTGAATGACGACAGCTCGGGCGGCATGACGCTGCACGAACTCGCCGCCGAATACGGCGTGAGCGCCGAGCGCATCCGCCAGATTGAATCTGCCGCGATGAAGAAGATGAAGAAGACGCTGGCGGAATTTGCCTGAGGCGAAATCCTTCGCCGAAGACATTTGCTATATTATTTATAGCAAACTATGGCCTTTTTCTGTGACTTAAGTGTCGATTTTTTCATAAATTTCTGAAAAACTGGCTGAAACCCCAATTTTGTTAACACCCATGTTAACAATTGGGTCCTAAGCCTGTTTCAAGAGTTGCGCGATGTCAGACGCCAGCGCCTTGGTGCCGCTGCCGTATCGCGTGTACAGGCGCAGCTGCCCGCGCGTGTCATAGACAAAACTGCCGGCCGAGTGGTCCATGGTGTAACTGGTGGGCGTTTTGCCGTCGACCTTTTTGTAATACACCTTGTAGTTTTTGGCGAGATCGGGCAGTTGCGCGGCCTCGGGGATGAGCGCGAGGAAACTCGGGTCGAAGTTGGCCATGTAGGCCTTCAGCACCTCGGGCGTGTCGCGCGCGGGATCGACCGTGATGAACACCGCCTGCAGTTTGTCGCCGTCTTTGCCCAGCAGTTTTTTCACTTCGGCCAGCTCGGCCATGGTGGTCGGGCAGACGTCGGGGCACTGTGTGTAGCCGAAGAACAGCACCACCACCTTGCCGGCGAAGTCCTTGATGGTGCGGGCCTGGCCGTTGTGGTCTTTCAGCGGGCCCCCTTGACCACCCGCTGGCACGAAGTCACGGGCATAGTCGGCGCCAGTCACGTCAATCGACACAAACGACGGCTTGTTTTCAGAACACGCGCTGAGCACGCCAAGTGAAATCCCCGCAACGGCCAGGGTTGCGCGATGGGCGGCAATTGATAAAAGGAGCAGGCGTCTTTTCATAATGAAGTCCGTGCAACAGGTGGCCAGCGCCTACAACACATAGTGGTCCACCAAAAACGCGGCAAACAACACACTCAGGTGGATCAATGAAAACCGGAAGGTCTTGCGCGCCAGCGCATCCGAGTAGTTGCGCCACAGGGCAATCGCGTAGCCGCAGAAGCCCACACTCACCGCAAGCGCCACAGCCAGGTAAATCCAGGAACTCATGCCATACAAAAACGGCAACAGGCAAGCGGCAAACAGGATGAAGGTGTACAGCACGATCTGCAGCCGCGTGAACTCGCTGCCATGCGTGACGGGCAACATCGGCAGGCCCGATTTGCGGTAGTCTTCCACGCGGTACAGCGCCAGCGCCCAGAAATGCGGCGGCGTCCACAGGAAAATGATCAGGAACAAGATGAGGGCCTCGGGGCCCACCTCTCCGGTCATCGCGGCCCAGCCCAGCACCGGCGGCATGGCGCCCGACGCACCGCCGATCACGATGTTTTGCGGCGTGAGGGGCTTCAAGATCACGGTGTAAACCACGGCGTAACCCACAAACGTGGCGAAGGTGAGCCACATCGTCAGTGGGTTGGCCCAGAAGTACAGCAGTGCCGATCCCAAGGCGCAAAGCACCGCAGAAAACAGGCCGGTCTGCACATCGCTCAGCTCGCCTTTGGCGGTGGGCCGCCACGAGGTGCGCTTCATTTTGGCGTCGATGCCCTTCTCGACCAGGCAGTTGAACGCCGCCGCTGCGCCGGCCACCAGCCAAATGCCAAAACAGGCGATGACCGCCAGTTTGAGCTCGGCCAAAGACGGCAGGCCCGGCACCGCCAGCACCATGCCGATCAGCGCACAGAACACGATGAGCTGGATCACGCGTGGCTTGGTCAGCGCGTTGTATTGCGCCAGCAAGGTGCGCCAGGGCGGTTTGACCGCGAGTTGTGCGTCGCTCACGCGGTAGCGCCCCAGGATGATGCAGACGACCGGGTTTGCCCTGCGGGTGAGCGCAAGACGCAGACCACGCAGGTCAAAACAACCACCAGTGCCGCTGCGCCGCCGGTGTGCAAGACGGCGGCGGCCAAGGGCCAGCCCAACACCACATTGGCCAGGCCCGTGGCGACTTGCAAACCCAGCAGGCCGGCGAGCCAGCGCGACGCTGAGCGTAGCGGGGCCACGCGGTTCAGGTTCCACGCCAATGCACCCAACAACCCCACCACCACCAGCGCCCAGGCGCGATGGACGAAGTGGATGGCGGTGAGTGCCGCGAAGTTGATGTGTTCGCCGCCGCCGGTCATCCCCAGCGGTCGCCAGACTTCAAACCCCTGGGTGAAGTCCATCGGTGGCCAGAAGCTGCCCTGGCAGCGCGGAAAATCGCTGCATGCCAACACGGCGTAGTTGGTACTGACCCAGCCCCCCAGTGCCACCTGTACCAGCAGCGCGGCAAAACCCAGCCCGAGCAGCCAGCGGGTGGCCGCAGACACGTGCGCCACCGGCAGTTGCGCGGTGCCCGAAACAGACACATCACCCGGCCGTACGACCAGCACCGTCAACAGCGCCAGCAACACCAGGCCGCCCAGCAGGTGCAGGGTCACGATGGCCGGGAAGAGTTTCATCGTCACCGTCAGTGCCCCAAACGCGCCCTGGATGCAGACCCAAATAAGAGTCGCCAGGGTCCACCCGTGTTGGGCCCGGGGCGTGGTCCACGCGAATACGGTGAGCAGCAAGATCAAGGCCCCGACGCCCATGGCCAAATAGCGGTGGATCATCTCGATCCAGGCTTTGCGTTGGGTGACCGGGCCGTCCGGAAGGGCAGTTTGAGCGGCTTCAATGCTGGCGGAAGCGCCCAATGGGCTCGCTGTTCCGTAACAACCCGGCCAATCCGGGCAGCCCAGGCCTGAATCGGTCAATCGGGTAAACGCACCGAACAAAACCAGATCAAAGGTTAAAAACAGGGTGAGCAAGGTGAGCGCCTGCACCCGGCTCACCGGGCTGCCATGGCGGTGGCGCCACGCCACCCAGGCCAGCGGCACCAGTGCCAACAGTAGGCCCGCCAGAAGCATGGGGGCCAGCGGCGAAAGGTCGTAAAGCGCGGGGTTGGGTGTGGCAACTTGCATGAAGGCTCGATCAACGCCCGGCGTTGTCCCAGGAGGCCGACGCCCGCAACAGGCGCTCAATGTCTTTTTTGGATTTGGCCGCAGTGGCCAGGTCCAGCCCAGCCGGGAATCGCATCATCCAGTTGCCCATCGGGTCGACCAGGTAAAGGTGGTCCGCCAGGCTTTGGCCATTGGCGGGGGCCAGCCAGCCCGAAAGCTGCGCCGTGCCCACGCGCAGGATGACGGCGTCGGTGATCGCCGTTCGCAAGCTGGCGTCGACGGGTTTCTCGTCAGCCGGCGTCGGGTCGGCGATCAGCCAGACTCGCTCCACCCGGTCTTTATCTTTGCCCAGGCTGGTGTGCAACTGACGCTGCAAGTACAGGTTGTGCGCGCAGGGCTCGCTGCACGCGCCACTGCCCACACTAACCAGCAGCCATTGGCCTTTGAGGCTCGTCAGGTTGACCGGCTTGCCCTCGAGGGTGGTTGCCGTCAGGTTGGGCAGGCTGCGCTGCGGATTGATCAATTCGCCGAAGTTGCGCCGCCCTTCGGGCCGCACCACGTAATAGGTGAAGTAGGAAGCGACCACCGGTGCGGCGCAGATCAGCAGCACCAGAATCATTTTCCAGCGGCCCGCGGCAGTGCGTTTTCCCTCATCCATGGCATCGGACGGGTTGGGCAGCGAATAGACAGTCAGGCCCAGCGGTTCATCCAGTGGACCGCGCCCCGGCACGGCGGTAGTGGGTTCAGGGGTTGCGCTGCGCGACATATTTCCTGCCAAACTGAAACCAGCCGTACAGAACGGCGATCAATGCGCTCAAGGCAAACCACTGAAACGCATACCCATAATTTTTACCGGCGCCAAGCACAGGCACCGGCCAGTGGCGCAAAAGACCATCGCTGGCAACCTCGCTGCCACCGGTCTGGACCACCGAGAAGGGCAACAGGGCCAGGCCGGTTTCGCGCGCAAATGCTTTCATGTCCAGATTTTGCCGGATTGGGCCTTGAACTTCGCCACCAAGGTCAAGCAGTCTGGACGGTGGGGCTTCAATGCGGCCTTCAACTTCCACCAGTCCGGCCGCCGTGGGGACGGGCGGCAACTGGCTGCGGTCCTGGAAATTGCGCTGCGCCCAACCGCGCTGGACCAGCACCACCGCCGCAGAATCCTCCAGGCGCAAAGGGGTGAGCACGTAAAAACCGGGCTTGGCGTCCATTTGCCGGTTGTCGAGAAAGATGGTGTGCGCCGTAGCCCAGGTGCCTTTGAGTCGGATGGGGCGGTGCAGATGGGTGGAATGTGAACCCTGACCCACAAGCGCCGAAGCGTCCAATGGCGCAAGCCGGGACTGGGCGTCTATGGCGGCTGCTAGCGCCTCCTTGGACCATGCGCGAGTCAGTTGCCAATATCCCAGGCCCAGGGTGACAACGATGGCCAAAAAAGCAGCCAGGCTGACCAGCCAGAATTTCAGTGGCGGGTTCACGGCCATGGAACGCCTGCGCTCACGGGATAATCCCCTGCATGAAATATTTCGTCATCCTTGCCTTCATCGGCATTTTGGGCAGCCTGGCAAGCGCCCTGTTTTTCATGATGCGCGGGGGCAAAGACGCCAAAGACGACAAGCAGAAGTCTTCCAACATGTTCCGCGCGCTGGCCTTGCGGGTGGGGATTTCGATATTCCTGTTCATTTGCATACTGGTGGCCTGGAAACTGGGCTACGTGCAGCCCACTGGCATTCCACTAAACCGTTAAGGCCGGCGACCAAGATCAAAAAAGGCACCGCGCGCGGTGCCTTTTTATTGAACCGAGGCAAACGCTCAAAGCCAATAGACAAGGATGTAGAGCCCCAGCCAGACCACGTCCACAAAGTGCCAGTACCAGGCTGCACCTTCAAACCCGAAGTGGCGGTCGGCCGTGAAATGGCCTTTGTGCAGGCGAATCGTGATGAAGAACAACATCAACATGCCAACAAACACGTGAAACCCGTGAAAGCCGGTGAGCATGTAGAAGGTGGAGCCGTAGACGCCGGACGTGAGCTTGAGGTTCAAGTCGCTGTAGGCGTGCGCGTATTCGTAGCCCTGCACAAACAGGAACACCAGGCCCAGTACCACCGTTGCCCACATGAAGGCAATGGTGCGCGCGCGGTTGTTGTGCTGCAGCGCGTGGTGGGCAATGGTCAAGGTGACGCCGGAGGACAACAACAGTGCGGTGTTGATGGTGGGCAGCCAGAAGGGCGTCATCGTCGTGAAGGGCTCGATGATCGCAGCCGGCGCTGCGGTGACACCCGCGGCGACGCTCGGCCAGACGGCTTTGAAATCCGGCCAGAGCACGGCGTTTTCCAGACTGCCCAGAGCCGGCACCGAGTGCCCACGCACCCACCACAACGCCGAGAAAAACGCGCCGAAGAACATCACTTCCGAGAAGATGAACCAGCTCATGCTCCAGCGGAACGAGATGTCGATCTTGTGGCCGTATTGGTGCCCTTCGCTTTCGGCGATGGCGTCACTGAACCAGCTGAACAGCACCCACAGGAACCACAGCAAGCCGGCCGTCATGGCCCATTTGCCCCAGTCGGCGCCATTCATCCATTGGGCCCCACCGAAGAACGTGAAGAACAGGCCCAGCGAAGCCATGGCCGGATGGCGTGATGGGTTGGGCACAAAGTAATAGGGCGTGCCACCGTGTGATGTTGAACTCATGTCAGCTTCAAACCTTTTTCAAAAATCAAAATTTCCGGAATGCCGCGATTGCAAATCGCCTGCCAAGTCATTTGGCGACAACCCAGTTCACAAAAAATATCAACCCGACCACAAACATCAGCACCGCCATAATCGCCACGCCAATCACGTGCAAGGGGTTGACGCGGGCCAGATCATCCTCAAACTCGCTGCGTTTTCGGATGCCCAAAAACGACCAGGCGACGGTCTTGATGCTGCGCCCAAATGACATCATGGGCGCCTTGGCGGCCGAGTGGCCCTCGCTCATGCGCCCACCCTCGCTACTGCCGCTGCCGCTGCCGCTGCCGGTTTCACTTGTACCCTGGACGCGTCGGCCGTCGGTGCTGCGGGCGTTTTGCTGCCCACCTCGAAGAACGTGTACGACAGGGTAATGGTGGTCACGTCGCGCGACAACTTCGGGTCAATCACAAAGGCCACCGGCCACTGTTTTTTCTCGCCCGGATCGAGCGTGTATTGCTGAAAACAGAAACACTCCAGCTTGTTGAAGTGGGCCGAGGCCTGCATCGGCGCGTAGCTGGGAATGGCTTGCGCGGCCATGCGTCGGTTTTGCGTGTTCTGGAACTCGTACATCACCGTGGCCAACTCGCCAGGGTGCACCTGCAGCGACGACTTTTGCGGCTTGAATTCCCAAGGCCCGCGAGCGTTCGCGTCAAACTCCACCGTGATGGTGCGGGTCTTGTCGACTTGCGTGTTGGTGACGTCTTTGGCCGTGAGTTTCTTCGCGCCCGGCAGGTTGGTGTCGCCCAGGGCCAGGATGTTGATGCCGGTGGCCTCGCAAATCGCCTTGTACAGGGGAATCAGCGCGTAACCAAACCCGAACATGCCCGCCGTGACGACAGCGAGTTTGCCGAGCAGTCGCGCGTTTTCGAGTTTCAGGTTCATGGGAAGCAGCTGCGAGCAGACTGCGGCTATTTGCCCAGCAGCGCCATTTTGGCGAAAAACCCGAGCAGGAACACCAGCGCGATTGACCCGAGGATCAATCCGGTTTTGCGGTTGGCTTTTTTCTGTTCGGGCGTCATGGGGCTACGGGTTTGCGAGGCAAAAATCTGGAGGCCGGGTTTCAGCCAACGACCTGATTTGCAGCGGCGTTGAGCTTGGGTGGTGTCTCAAAGGTATGGAAAGGCGCCGGAGACGGCACTTCCCACTCCAGGCCTTCTGCACCTTCCCATGGTTTTTGGGAAGCCACTTCGCCCTTGCCGCGCATGCCCGGCAAAACGATAAAGAAGAAGAAATACACCTGTGCCAGGCCAAAACCAAACGCACCGACCGTTGCCAGCATGTTGAAGTCGGCAAACTGCATCGGGTAGTCGGCGTAACGGCGTGGCATGCCGGCCAGGCCCAGGAAGTGCATCGGGAAGAAGGTCACGTTGAAGGCGATCAGCGACCACCAGAAGTGGATCTTGCCGCGTGTCTCGCTGTACATC
Source organism: Rhodoferax sp. (assembly GCA_031397915.1). Taxonomy (GTDB): domain Bacteria; phylum Pseudomonadota; class Gammaproteobacteria; order Burkholderiales; family Burkholderiaceae_C; genus JANYCG01. The sequence continues at coordinate 32,049 of JANNMM010000071.1, forward strand.
ACGCCCGTCCATTTGGGTGCCCAGTAGTAATAACCGGCGAACATGCCATACAGTGAACCGGCCACCAGCACATAG
>JANNMM010000176.1:0-23980 GCA_031397915.1 Rhodoferax sp.
GAGCGTGTGATGACACCGGTGCCACCGCCCAACTCCACCACCCAGCCGTCTTCGGGCAATTCAATGTGCCGTGCCATGCGTTCGCCCAGGCGATCCGAGCTGGAGCAAATAGCGCCAATGGACTTGGGGTCTCGCCTCAGCTCTTTCAAAAAAAGAAGACTTGAAGCGTAGCGCTGAGAAGATCGTCTGTGCGTGTTGGCCAGCCCGCGGGCGAACGGCATTTCCCCAGGCGGAAAAAGCAGGTTCAAAAACCGCGACAACTGGCTCTTGATTTTGTGGTGCATCACAACGGGCTTGTTTTTTTTGCCATTTTGCCCCAGCCGCGCCAACCGTGCCGTGCAAAAAAGAGTAACGCGTCTGCTTGTGAAGGTGAGCACCCAAAGTTCATAATTACCCGGTCGCAGAATGAAGGGGCAACCAGCGCCCTGCCTGTGCGCAAGGAAACTGTCGTGATTTCGAATGGGTGCATCAAACTCCCGGCGGATTGCTGGGTCAATTGAATGCTTGAACGTCAACCCCGGTTGCTTTGGTCGCGGTCATTGGCCATGCTCGTTCTACTGGCCAACCTGTGTGTTTCGCTGAGCGCGGCCCGCGCCGCGGAAGCGCCGGGCGCTGCCGCTGCGCCAGACGCCTCCACCTGGCTTGAGGTACTGGAGCCGCTGGCCGCGCAGGGCCATGCCAGCGCGCAGTTCAATCTGGGTGTGCTGCATGACGTCGGCCGCGGCGTCTGGCAAGACCATGCACTGGCTGCACGCTGGTACCGCCTGGCAGCGAAGCAGGGGCACGCGGCCGCCCAGTTCAACCTGGGCGGGCTGTATTTTGACGGACAGGGCGTTCCTAAAGATCTGGTGCGGGCGGCCGTGTGGTTCACCCTGGCGGCAACAGCCGGCTTCGACGGCGCCACGCGCAACCGCAACAGCGTGTTCACCCTTCTGAGCGCCGAGCAAATTGCCGACGTGCAGCAGCTGGCCCGCGCCTGCCGCCAAAACAACTACCGCGACTGCGATTGACCAGTATTCGCGATGTCCGTGAAAACCCCCATTTGACTTTTATTTAACAACATTGTTAAATAAAGGCATGAATGCAGATCCCGTCACACCGACAGACGCCCTGAGCGCCGCCTTCGCCGCCCTGGCTGACCCGACACGCCGCGCCATTCTCGAGCGCCTGGCCATGGGAGAAACCACGGTGGGTGACCTCATCAAACCGTTTCCCATTTCGGGCCCGGCGATTTCCCGGCACTTGCGGGTGCTTGAAAACGCCAAACTGATCGAACGCAAGGTCGACGCGCAATGGCGGATCTGCAAACTCAATGCGCCAGGCCTGCGCGCCGCCAATGACTGGCTACAGCATTACCGCGAATTCTGGGAACACAGCCTGGACCGCCTGGTCGACGTGCTCGAAAGTGCCGAGGGCCATGCGCCCCTGAGCCACGCGCCAGCATCAGTGAGAAAGCCGCGCCGCCCCCTGCCCAAACAAAAACGCCCACCTGGATTTACCAAAAGGAAATCACCATGAATGCCCCGGAACGCTTCAGCCTCAACCAAACCCGTTTCATCCGTGCGCCGATTGGCAAGGTCTATGACGCCTTTGCCACACAGGCTGGGCTGGCCTCGTGGATGGGATCGCGTGGCACAAGTTTGCGTGGTGTTGCCGCGGACCCCCGTGTGGGCGGCGTCTGGCGCATCGAGATGGTGGCGCGTGACGGCAGCCAGTTTGTGGTGGGTGGCCAATTCAAGCAGCTCGAGCGGCCGCACCGCGTGGTCTACACCTGGCAATGGGAGGGTGAAAAAAGCCCGATGCCGGATGTCGAGACCCTGATCGAAGTGAACCTGAGTGAAAAAGACGGCGGTACCGAGCTGCACATGAAACACAGCGGCTTCCCCGTGGGCATCGCGCGCGACGGCCACGACCAGGGCTGGAAATCCACCCTCAACCGCCTCAACGACTACCTCGACCCGGCGGGCATTGCCGGCACACTTTCGCTTTTGGGCGACACACGTTCCACCTACACACGCACGGCGCGCATGGCACTGGCCGAAAAAAATGTGCCCTACACCTTGGTGCCGGGCCGCCCGCATTCGCCGGAGGTGCTGGCGGTGCATCCGTTTGGCCGTATCCCGGCGCTGCGTGATGGCGAGATCGATATCTGGGAAACGGCGGCGATCCTGAATTACATTGACGAGTGTTTTGACACCGGTGTGACGCTTCGCCCGGGCACCATCATCGAGCGCACGCGCGCTGCGCAGTGGATCAGCGCCGTGAACAGCTACCTGTATGACACCATGGTGCGGCGCTTCGTGTTGCAAATCCTGTTCCCCAAAGGTGAAAGCGGCAAGCCCGACCGCGCCGTGATCGACGTTGCCCTGGCCGAGATGCCAGCCCAACTGGCCGCGCTCGACCACGCCTACGCCCATGGCGCGTACGTCGCCGGCAACAGCTTCAGTGGCGCCGATTTGTTTGTGGTACCGATCCTCGCTTACGTGCACGCCTTTCCCGAGGGCGCACAGCTGATGGCGCAATACCCCAACCTCATGCGCGGCCAGGCGCTGGTGCGCGCACGCGCGAGTTTCACGGCGACCAATCCCCAAACCTGAACGCGGCCATTGCCCGTTGTGTCGCGTTTTTTTTCAACCTGCCAAGGAGTCCTTGAAATGAGTTACCTTCCCGGAAAATTCGTCTGGTTTGAACATGTCTCAAACGATGTGGCGAAGTCGAAGAAGTTTTATCAGGGCCTCGTCGGCTGGGCGATCGCAGATGTGCCCATGGGCGAGCAGCCTTACAGCATGATCATGAACGGCGGCAGTGGGCCAGAGCACGGCATTGGCGGCTTTCGCACCGCGACGCCAGGCATGGCGAGCCACTGGATCTCTTACCTCTCGGTAGCCGACGTGGACAAAAGCCATGCAGCCGCCGTCGCGGCGGGTGCCAAGTCGATGATGGCGCCGATGGACATGGGCCCGGGCCGCGCCTCCGGCATCACCGACCCGTCAGGCGCCATGCTGGCTCTGTGGAAAGGCGGCCAGGGCGACCCGGCCGATGTCGAGAAAACGCCCCTGGGTGGCTGGTTCTGGAACGAGTTGTGGAGCACCGACGCCAAGGCCGCGCTGGCCTTTTACAAAAAAGTGTTTGGCTACAGCGTCGACGCGATGGATATGGGCCCGCAAGGCACCTACAACATCCTCATAACCGCAGACGGCAAGATGCGCGCTGGCCTGATGCAGGCCACGCCCGAGATGAAAATGACCTCCAACTGGTTGCCCTACATCCATGTGGCAGATTGCGACAAGGCCGCCGCCAAAGCCACGCAACTTGGCGCCTTGAGCATCGCCATGCCGCCCACCGACATTCCCGATATCGGGCGCTTCTGTGTGGTGATTGACCCCGCTGGCGCAGCCGTTGCGCTGATCAAAGGGGCGGGTTGATGCGCGGTTGAAGCGAAGTGAAATGCTATTAATAGTATAGCAATAAAACGTTATTCCATGTGACTTAGTGCCCGATTGTTATCGAAAATGGGTGAAAATGCCCTGAGAAACACCCAATCATACCCATAATGGGTACGATTGGGTTGTCCCGCGGCCCGCCGCGGCGCATGCGGAGTGCTGCAACAATGGCGTTTTCCCCATTCATCTGACGCCATGAAACCTGCCGTTCACTTCCAGGGCCAGCGCATCGACCCGGACACTTTCTTCGCGCGCTGGCAAAGAGCGGCTTCGACCTTGCGGGCGCTTGGCGTGAAGGAGGGTGATGTGATCGCCCTGATGGTGCGCAACAGCCCGCTGGCGCTGGAGCTCACGCTGGCGGCGCGTTGGATCGGCGCCTATTGGTGCCCCATCAACTGGCATTTCAAGACCGACGAGGTGCAACACATTCTGGCCGACAGTGGCGCTGGCGTGTTGATCGCCGACCAAAACGTTCTGGCGGGCCTGGAAGGGCTGCGCGCCGAAGGGGTTGCCGTGTTTGCCGCCCACGCAAGCGCACCTGGTGAATTCCCAAGCTGGGAAGCAGTTTGCCAGGTAACGGAATCCGCGCCAGTGCCGCAAAGCCCGCAGCGCGGCGCGATGTTTTACACCTCGGGCACCACGGGGCGGCCCAAGGGCATCCGCCGCGCCGCGTCCACGCCCGAGCAGGTGGCGGCAGGCCTGGCGGTGATGCGCCACTGCATGGGTTTTGAAGCAGAAAAATACCCGCAAATCCGCGCCCTGGTGAGCGCGCCGATGTACCACAGCGCGCCCAATTCCTACGCGATTGGCGCGTCGCTGGAAAACGCCGAGCTCTTCATCGAAACGCGTTTTGACGCCGAAGATACCCTGCGCCTGATCGCCCAGCACCGCATCACCCACGCCTACCTGGTGCCCACCATGTACGTGCGCATGTTGCGCCTGCCCGCCCAGGTGAAAGCGCGGTATGACCTCCGCTCGATCCAGTTCGTGGGCTCCACTGGCTCACCGTGCCCACCAGACGTGAAGCGGGACATGATCGCCTGGTGGGGCCCGGTGATCCATGAGTCGTATGGCTCCAGCGAGCTGGGTTACATGACGCGGCTCGATAGCCCCGAGGCCGTGTTGAAGCCAGGCTCGGCCGGCAAGGCGCTGCCCGGTGTGTCGATCGCTATTCTGGGCGACGGCGGCCAGCCGCTGCCCACGGGCCAGGCCGGCCTGATCTACGCGCACCACAACGCGGTGGCTGATTTCACGTACAACGGCAACGACGCCGCCCGCCGCGCCATGGAGATCGACGGCAAAAAAACCATGGGCGATATTGGCTACATCGACGAAGACGGGTTCCTTTTCATTGTTGACCGCAGCGCCGACATGGTGATCAGCGGCGGCGTCAACATCTACCCTGCAGAAATCGAAGCCGCTTTGCAGATGATGCCCGGCGTGGCCGATTGCGCCGTTTTTGGCGTGCCCGACGAAGAGTTTGGCGAAGCCTTGGCCTGCGCGGTACAAGCCGCACCCGGCGCCATGCTGGACACGGCTGCCGTGCAAGCGTATCTGAAGACCCGGCTGGCCAGTTACAAAGTGCCGCAGCAGGTCTACTTCCATGCCGAGCTACCGCGCGAAGACACCGGAAAAATCTTCAAGCGGAAATTGCGGGAGCCATTTTGGGTGGGGAAGTCGCGCCGGATTTAGCCGAACACAGCAGCAGTTCGTTCGGGCCGACCCAGCCGGTGGGTGTTGTGAACATTTCAAGTTTCGCCGCCATGTCGGCCCAGGCTTTGGCCTGCCCTGCGATGTCGAGTGTGGCCATCATTTCCATGATGGGCGAGCCTGAACTGCGCACGAAATCGACATAGTGTTGTGCGCTGGGCAAGCGAAATGGTGCCGACACCAGCTGCACATCAATGTCCACAAACCCCGCATCGTGCAGCAACTGGGCCATCAGCCCCGGCTGGCCCAAACTGAGCAGCGAGCCCGGCGCAAAGGGTGACCTGGGTTGTGCGCCAACTGCCTTGAGCGCTGTGGCCATCATCAGCGTCAGGCAGGGGTTGCTTTGCGGTGTGGAAAAGACCACGGCCGCGAAACGCCCGCCGGCCTTGAGCGCCTGCCGCGCTTCCAGGAGCACTTTCAGCGGCTCGGTGCACAGCATCAGTCCCAGGCGGCACACCACAGCGTCGAAATCAGACCCCGCCAGCCCGAGCGCCTGCGCGTCGGCAACCTGCGTTTGTATCTGCGTGAAACCGGCAGCTGCCGCGTTTACACGGGCCAACGCAAGAATTCTTGGCGAGATGTCGGTTGCCAATACATATCCCTTGCCGCCAACCCGGCGCGCAATGTCCAGGGTCTGGTTGCCCGCGCCGGCCGCGACGTCCAGTACGCGCGAACCCGGTTGGATGTGCGCCGCGTCCAGCATCGCATTGGTGATGCCGGACAGCCAATCCTGAATCACCGCGGCGTTGCTGTTCCACCCCTCGGCGGCTTTGTCCCATACATGTGCAGGCGCGGACGCCAGAGTGCTGGCGCCAGGCGTTTTAGTGGCGTCCATCATCATTCGGCCCGAATGCCGGAAGTGCGCAGCATGGGCTCCCAGTAGCGTTGCTCCTGGGCGATGCGGGCGGTCAAAACGGCGGGGGTGCTCGAGCCGGGAACCATGCCCGCCACTGCAAATGCACTGGCCAGTTCAGGGCGCGCGATCGCGGCGCGCAGTGTCTGCGAGGTACTTTCCACCATTGCCATCGGAACTTTTCCCGGCATGAAAAACGCGAACCATTCACGCACCACCAGGTCACGGTAGCCCTGTTCGACCAGGGTGGGCACATCGGGCAGGTAGGCGCTGCGCTGTGCGCCGGACGTGGCGAGCACCCGCAACTTGCCAGCGGCCCGGTGCTGACGCAGCAAACCTTCCGGCAACACCAGTGCCGCAACCTGCCCACCCATCAAGTCAATCAGCGCCGGCGGCCCACCTGCATAAACCACATGTTGCCAGGCAACACCAGCCTCACGAAACAGCATGGCTTCCAGCAAATGGGGCAGCGTGCCGGTACCGGGCGACGCGGCATTGGCCAGTTTGGGATTGGCGTCATCCAGTCGACCAGCTCGCGTGTGGTGGTGACGCTCTCTGGCACCGCGGGGCCGACGGCGACGCCCAGTGTCATTTCGGCTGCCAAAGACACCGGCTGCAAATCGGCAATGGGGTCGTAAGCCAGCTTGGCATACAGGTAGGGGTAGACGGTTGCAATCGCACCTTGCGCCAACAACACCGTTGAGCCGTCTGCCGGAGCGGTCTTAAGGGCATTGACAGCGATTTGCCCAGCAGCGCCGGGCCGGTTGTCGACCAAGGCGCCGCGCGCATAAGCGGGCGTGAGCTGCTCAGCGATACGCCGCGCCACGATGTCCGGGATGCTGCCTGCCGGGCCGCTACACAAAATGCGCAGTTGCTCCACGGGCGCCTGGGCTCGCAAATGGCTTGAGAGCCCCAGGCCGAGGCCAAGTTGCAGGGCAACCCCTGCCGAGCCGCGCAAGATGGTGCGCCGCGAGTGGCTGTGGTGCCCAGGGTTTGAATCGGTGTTCATGCTTGTTCCTTTGCTGTGGTGAAAGATCAAATTAACGCGCTGGCGCGATGTGTTTTGGCGCGATTTCCTTGCCCAGTCTGCGGATCTGTCCGGCCGCGAACATGGCGAGGGCAACCAGTGGCAGGGACCCCGGCTCCGGGACGCCGTTCGGGTCGCCAGGCTCTGCGGCCACAACAACGCCATTGCGGTCATATTCCGTGCCGGACCCAGAGACGATGCTGAAGGTATCGAGGGAAAAACCGGCCGCGTCAAACAGCTCGATACCGGTCAAATCGACGGTACTCAAAAACTCAACTTCGCCTGTGCTGGGGGTCAGCAGGCCGACGCTGGAGGACGGCAGGCTTGCCGCCCAGAGGGTGTAGGTAAAGTCCGTAGCTGTGCCGAAGACGATCGGGATGTTGAGCGTGACCGTGGTCGAACCAGCCACCGTAATACCAGTTGCCAAAGCGCCTGTCACGGTGAAGCCCGGGAAATCCGATACATAACCGTTGGGGCCATAAAGCGTGATCGTGCCGCGAGAGTCCTGGATTCGAAAAGCCAGAAAGGTCGGGCCACCTCCTACGGCGTACGAAAAAGCAAGCTGGTTTTCGGTTCGCCCGAGGTTGAACAGCGAGCCGTCAATGGTGAAGCTGGGCCGGAAGAACCCTGCCCCGGTTGCGCCCCCAAAAGTCATCGGTTCGGTTTGAATGCCAAACGCTTGAGCGCCTGCCACAGTTGATGAATCGGTTGAGCCTGAATAGGTCGCGTTGGCAATGACACCGAGGTTGCCAAATCCGGCGCGCCCGGTTGAGTTGCCGATGAACGCGCGCGGATCGCCGGGTGCGCCAAATCCGACGGCCAGCGAGCTCGATACTGACAAGGTACCTGACGTAGCCGTTGCGGACCGGTTGTCGACCCCTACGCCGCAGCCGGACTGGGTTGGCAGGCCAACTTCAAACCCGCCGCCAACCCCCAGGGCCATCGGGTCCCGACCGAAAGTCGAACATGAAAACGGGCCTTGTGATCCAAATGCAGACGCGCCGCCCGCTGACAGCGCATAGGCCTGCAGCACCGCCGCTGCGTGCGCGGTCCCTGCCGTAAGGATGCTCATGGAAAAAGCGGCAAAGGCCATAGCAGTTGTTTTTGGCATTGGGTCCTCCTTCATTCAAAGTTCGGAATCGTGGTTCAAAAGTCCACAGCTTCACAGGCTGCGTCAGGACGCCATCCCGGTGTCCCAAGCCTGCAGCGTAAAAGACGCCTGCCTAAAAATGGCTTAACGATTGACGATTGCGAGGGCTTGTTGATGCACCAAGCCGGTGGACAGTGTGTCTAGAGGTTACGAAACTGCGCCACCAGCGCCTCCGTTTGTGGTGATGGGCGAATACCCAACACCACCGACAACTGCTGCCGGCAGCGCCGGTACACCTCGTACGCCTCCGCGGGCTGGCCCATGGCGACTAGGCAGCCGATCAGGCGGCGGTAGATGTCTTCGGCAAGCGGTTGTTGTTCGACCACACGCCGGTAGACCTTTGCCGCCTCGGCAAGACTCCCCTGTTCCTGCAACCGGGCACCCAGCGCGCCCATTTGCCGGGTAAACCGGGCCTGAATACGCTCACGGGCGACCAGCACATCGGGAAGGTCTTCGTCGCCCGCCAGAAACTCGCCCTGGTACAAGCCAAGCAGCCGCTCAGCCATTGCCGACACCTGGGCGGCGTCGACTTGCGGGCCTGCGTTTTCGGCGCGTGCAAGGCCGTCTTCCAGCGCTGACAAATCCGTCCAGGCAGTGGCGGAATTGAGACTGAGGCCACCTGAACTGAGCACGACGTGCTGGTCACCGCCCAGCACCTTGCGCAGGCGGTGCAGCGCATTGTCAAATGAATTTCGTGCCGCATCGCCTGGCGCATCGGGCCACAAGGCCGCACTGAGCCGGGCGATGGGTACCGACGCACCCGCAGCTGCGCCGCCCAGCGCAACCAGCAAGCGCAGAAGGTCCAGGGGCTTGCGGCTTTCCTTGCGGGAAGCCTTGGGGGCCTCGCCTGACTGCGCAATGCGGAACTGGCCGAGCGTGTAAACACGAATCGGCCAGGGCCAACTCTCAGGGGCGCCGGATGGTGCGGGCAGTGCATGGCGGCGGATGATTTGCAATGCAAAGGGCGCATCAATACCATGCACCAGCGCCAGTGATGCCAGGCGCGACATCATGTCGCCACAGCAATAGGGCATGGGGCCGAAGTCATAGCCGTGTTTGCGGCCAATGGCGAAGGCGCGCGCGATGGCCAGCAGGGCGCGTGGCTCGTCGCCGAGTTTGTCGGCCAGTTGGGCCTCAATCAATGCGGCAAGCCACTGGTGCCAAGGGCACACGGCGTAAAAGCGGTGAACCTTGACCGAAACCAAAGCGGCTTCAGCCTCAGCAAAAGCGCCCGTCTGTGCACAGGTCAGGGTCTGGCCCAGCAGGGCAATGTGTTCGCGCAAGGGCCAGCCGCTGGCGCGTCCGCTTTCGACCGCGGCTTGCATGGACAGTGCAGCATTGCCCCAGTCGCCATCCAGCAGCATCAGCAGCCCGCGCTGAAACTCGTAGGTTGTCTCATCGATCGGGTTGGCTGCGTTGAGAAGACGGGCGGTCTCCTGCAGGTGCTTGCGGGCCAGCTCACCATCTCGTTCCGCAAGAGCGGCCAGTACCATCATCAAATGCGCTTTGGCGCGCCCGGCGTCTGGGCCGTGCTGTGCCAGGGCCAGCGCCCTGGAGGCGTTGTCCAGCGCCTCTTGCGCCCGTCCCAGCAATGAGCGAATCAACACCGCAACGCCATACCAACGCATCAAAGTGGGTGCTGCCACATCGGCCCCGGCACACATCCGGTCGATCTTGACCATGATGCGGTCCAGCCGCGCGATCTGGCCCGTCCAAAGCAGGTAAAAGGCCAGCGAGGCCAGCAAGATACGCTGGCTGGCGGCCATTGCTTGGTCCAGCAGGCGCTCGGCCAGATCAGCCAGAGGCGCGGTCAGCGGATGAGCCGTGTCAAGGTGAACAAACGCCGCCAGCAATCCCGGCAATACACGCAGGTCTGTTTCAGCGTCGCGGTTGACCAAATAGGTGGGTGCGTAGCTTTCCAGTGCCGGCAACAGGGTCGCCAGACCTTTCAGGCTGTCTCCAATGGAGACGATGGCATCGGCCGCAGCAGCTGCGGCAAAAAAGGAGCCGCGCACGTCGCCGATGGCCATGAAGCCACTGTGTGCAAGTTCAAGCTGCTGCAGGGCGCTGGCCGGTGCCACGGCCATTTCGCAGTAACCCAGCCAGTACAGGGCTTGGGGTGTGCCCTGCACACCCGCAGGCAGCGCCAGCAACCAAGCGCGCACGGTGGCGATGCGCCCTTGCGCGGCGAATCCACCGGCATTTGAAACGATCAGGCCCAGCGCGTCGTCCCAGGCTTTCGCGTCCACCAAGTGGGTGAGGGCGCCGTCAATTTGACCAACCGCCGCCAGAAGCTGCGCCGCCTCAATGCGCAGGCTGTTCAGCTTTGGTGCATCGAGCCGTTCGCCCGCGCGGGCCCGCAAAAATTCTCCAAAGAGTGCATGGAAGGTATAGGTGGGCGGGGCGCCAGAGCGGCAATCTGTAAACAGGCTGCGCCGGGCCAGGTCGTCCAGTAGTTCCGCCGCGCGCACGTTGCCGGCAACGGCAACGGCCATCTCTGCACTGGCGCTCGGCAGGAACGCAATCCGCATCAACGTGGTCTGGTCTGACGGAGTCATCTTTTCCATCACCTCGTCGGCAAAAAAAGCGAATAGGCGCTCGCGCGTGGTACCGCCGTGCATGGCGGCATCGAAATCCAGGTCGCTGCGCGCGGCGAGCATCAGGATCATGGCCGCCGCCCAGCCATCAGTGGCTTCGCGCAATTGGGCGGGCACCCAGTTGCGTTCGTGCAATTCAACCAGCAGTCGGGTCTCAGGCTCATTGAACTGAAGCGCGGGCGCCTCTATCAGGGCCAGTTGCTGGCCTGCCATCGCCCTTGCGTAATGGGGGCCGGGCGGCTCGCGGCTGATGGCAATCAGGCGCACTTGCCAGGTCAACTCCTGCAGTGCGCCGGAGATGCCGGCATGGAGAAAGGGGGCCGCGCCGAGTTCTTGGACGTTATCTAGCACCACCGCACACGGGCCGTCCAACGCCTTTTCAAGATGGCGAAAACAGCTGCGAAAACTGCGACGAATGAACTCGGGCACGTCGCGCAAATCATCGGCGCCTGGCATTGGAAGGCGCAAATTGCGCCGTGGTGTGAGGCGGTTTGCAGCGACGCTCAGAAAATGGGTGAAGGTTGCGGGGTCGATATCGCCCGCGTCGAGCTGGAACCACAGGCACGGCAGTGACCGTGCAGCGAGATAGGTGGCAATCAGTGTTGTCTTGCCAATGCCCGGTGGCCCGGCGATCCAAACGGCGGGTACATTGGCGCGCCGGTCCATCTCGGTAAACAAGCGGCCGCGCTCAACGACTCGCCCCACGCGTGGCGGGCTCAGCTTGCCCAGTGAAGCCGGTCGCCTGACGCGCAAAGTTGGCATGCTTCCATTCTAGAACCCTGCCGTTGAAGCTCAAGCTTCAAGCGCCCCCTGGGTATCAGGTTGACCAAATGCGGGGCGCAACCGCGTTTTGACCCCACAACTCCTTGCGCCAAGCGGCCCACACGGTTTTGAGCAACTGCATGGCCGGCTCGACCAGCGGCGCCAGCACCCTGACCACGACCACCTGCGGGTTGGGGCTCGTTGCGCCGGCGCTGGCGCGCAATTGGTGTGGCTCAATCATTGCGCGTGCCAGATCCAGGGTTGCCTGCTTGCGCGCGCGTTCTATCCGGGAACCCGCCAAGAAAAATAGTGATGCCATACAACTGTTGCCAGCCAGTCCCAGCGGGCTGTTCATCAAGCGCTGGTCCGTCGCGTCGATGCGGCCATGCTCCAGCCAGACGCCCGGCACCTCGATGTGTTGCGTGAAACTGCCCCGGTCAAACGGCGCGCGCGCGCTGGGCAGGCCCAATGCCGTGACATCCCAGCCGATCAGTTCGGCATCGGGCGCCAGTGCAATTCGCAAACGGTTTTGGGCAAGGCAGCCGCTGTAACACAGGGCCTCCATCGGCAACCATTCCAGGCGCGCCGCGTCGCGAAGCTGGATGGTCGTGGCTTGAAGTGCCAGCTCGCCGGTTGACTTGTAAAAGCGTGTTGCGCCCGGGGTTGTGATCAGCCCGTGCGCGTTGCCGCTGGCCGTGACGCTGATATCCAGCGTGTCGCCACCGACCAGCCCACCCGGCGGGTGGACCAGCACGTTGTGGCAGACCGCGCCGCCTTCCGGATACAGCGTTTGCAGGATACGCAGCGGGCCATCGTGCGCAAACCGCGCGACGGTTTTGTCACTCTCCCGCGTGTAGTCGAGATTCAGGCCGGCATGCCAGGGCATCAGGTATTTTGCGATCCCCGGTGCGCCCAGCCGGTGGTGTGGTTTTCAATCGCGCTGAAGAGTTCGTACATCGCCATCGCCATCGCACCCACAACGAGCAAGCCGGCGAAAGCCAGCCCCATTTGCATGGACGAACCGGCCGAGATCAGCAGGTAACCAATGCCTTCGTTCGCAGCCGTCATCTCTGAGACCGTGGTGCCCACAAAGGCCAGCGTGATGGCGATCTTGAGCGAGCCGTAAAAATAGGGCATCGAGCGAGGCAGGCCGACTTTCACCAACACGTCCCAGCGTTTGGCGCCAAGCACCCGCAACACATCTTCGAGCTCCGGCTCAAGTGTGGCAAGGCCGGTGGCGATGTTGACCATGATCGGGAAGAAGCTGATCAAAAACGCGGTGAGGATGGCCGGACCCACACCAATGCCAAACCACACTACCAGAATCGGCACAAAGGCGGCCTTTGGCAAGGCGTTGAAGGCGGTCATCAGCGGGTACACCGCCGCGTAGGCCAGGCGCGAGCTGCCGATGATGAAACCCAGCAACACACCCACCACAATGGCGATGCCAAAACCGGCCATCGTCACCCAGAAGGTGCGCCAGGCGTGGCCGGCGATGATGGTTTTGAACTCCCAGAACTGCGTCCAGATGCGCCAGGGGCTGGGGAAGATGAATTCGCTGATGTTGAACGCCGAGCAGATGCCCTGCCACAGCAGCAGCACCGCGACGAGCAGTATCCACGGTGACCATTTTTCGAGCTGTTTGTTGTTCATGGTCTGGCCCTATGCATTGGCAATGGCAGTGGTTTTGCGCATGGCGCCGATGTGCCCGCGCAACTCGTGCACGATGTCGGTAAAGGCAGGCGTGTAGGTGATCTCCAGATCGCGCGGGCGTGGCAGATCAATCTCCTTTTTCACCACAAAACGGCCGGGGCTTTTGCTCATCACATAGACCGTGTCGGCCAGGAAGACACTTTCGCGCAGGTCATGGGTGACCAGGATCACATTGAATTTCTGCTCAGTCCACAAGTCGCGCAGGATGCACCACAACTCTTCGCGGGTGAAGGCGTCCAGCGCGCCAAAGGGTTCATCGAGCAACAGCATTTTGGGCTCGTGAATCAGCGCGCGGCAGATGCTGGCGCGTTGCTGCATGCCACCCGACAGCTCCCAGGGGAATTTGTCTTCGTAGCCGCCGAGGCCAACTTTTTGCAAGAGCCTCCTGGCCCGTTCCACATATTCAGGCCGTTGGGCCTTGAAGTTGCTGCGGTACGGCTCCACAATTTCCAGTGGCAGCAAGACGTTGTCAACCGTGCTGCGCCAGGGCAGCAAAGACGGCGCCTGAAACGCCATGCCGGATATCTTCAGCGGGCCTGTCACCGGCTGGTTGTCGATCAGGATCTTTCCCTTGGACGGCATGCGCAATCCGGTGGTGAGCTTCATGAACGTCGACTTGCCACAACCCGAAGGCCCGACGATAGCGATGAACTCGCCCTGGCGGACTTTCAGGTCAATGGCTTCAACAGCGAAATGGTTTTGAGCCAAAAGCTCGTCGTTGTAGGCCAGCCAGACATCGGAAAAGTCCACAAATACTGGAGCTTGTACTTCCTGCATGATTTTATGAGTATTGGGTCGTCAGGTCTTGTAAACAAGCCGCTATTTGCTATATTTAATATAGCAAATAGCGTGCTGAATTGGAAGGGTTACTTCTTCGGCAGGATGTTCAGCTCAGCCTTGGTCGGCAGAAACGATGCATTCCACACGGCGTCCGGGTTGATGCGGGTTTTGGTGTTGAAGGCGTCTGACACCTGCGAGGCCATCAGCGAGAGGCGCGGGCCATTGACCTGGCCAAAACCTTCGGCACGGGCATTGGGGCTGTTGATCACGGTGTCAATGGCCAGCTTCAGGCGGCGGGTTTCGAGCTCGCTGTTGACGATGCCATCACGCGCCTTCACATCGTTGATGGCCGCTGCCGGGTTAGCCATGACGTCTTTCACGCCTTTGGTGAAGGCCAGCAAAAAGGCTTTCACAGCGGCGGGGTTTTCCTTGATCATCTTCGGTGTGGCGATGATGGCGTTGCCATACAGCTTCACGCCGAAATCAGGGTAGGGCAACACCACCACGTCTTCGGCCTTGGCGCCACGCGCTTCGAGGTTCAGGAGCGAGGTGAAGGTGAAGCCGGTGATGGCGTCCACATCGCCGCGCACCAGCATGGTTTCACGCAGGGGCGGGTCCATCGCCACCCAGGTTACGGCGCTGACGGCATTGGCCTTGGCGAATATCGGGAAAGCGCGACGGCCGGCGTCAAACACCGGGGCGCCGAGTTTTTTGCCGTTCAGGTCGGCCGGTGTCTTGATGCCGGACTTTTTCAAGGCCATCACGGAGGCGGGCGTGTCGTTGTAGACCATCATCACCGCCACCGGTTTGTTGGGCGCGTCCGGATTGTTGGCATGGAATTCCATCAAGGCGGCCAGGTCGGCAAAACCCATGTCGTAGGTGCCCGAAGCCACGCGGGTGACGGCGCCGCCCGAGCCGTTGCCGGCGTCAATCGTCACGTCAAGTTTGGCGTCCTTGAAATAGCCCCTGGCGGCGGGTGTCAGAAACAGGGCGGCTGGCCCCTCAAAACGCCAATCGAGCTGGAATTTGATGGGTGTGTTCTGCGCCTGGGCCGTGCTGAAGGCCGCGGTAAGCGCCAGGGCGGCGGTGGTCTTGAGGAAGTGGCGTTTGGTCATGAAATCTCCAGGGTTAACGGTTTTTGTAAAGGTAAACGAATAGTTTGCGGTGGCGTGATTGTCGGCGGGTGTTGCCACCTTGTGGCGTTAAGTAAGCAAGTCATGCAAACTCCGGGCCAGCACCTTGGTGGCATTGCGCAGGTCTTGCAGGTCCAGGCGTTCATCGGCGCGTTTGGCATGGGACTCCAGTACGGTGCGAGGCCCCGCACCGTACATCACGGCGGGAATGCCCGCCTCGCAAAACAGCCGCATGTCGGTGTAAAGGGGTGTGCCCAAGGCGGGAACCGGCTCGCCAAAAACCTGCAGGGCATGTTTTTGCAGGGCGTCCACCAGCGGCTGGTTGCCTGGCAGGGGACGCAGCGCCCGCGCCAGCAGGATTCTTTTTACGTCGATGCGCACACCGGGAATGTTGGCCACGGTTTGCGCCATCAAAAGGCGCAGGCCCGCCTCGACTTCGGCCGGACTTTCCTCAGGGATCATGCGCCGATCGAGTTTGAAGACGACCTTGCCAGGCACCACATTGGTGTTGGTGCCGCCCGAAATGGTGCCAACGTTGAGATACGGCGAGCGCATGCCGGCCGCGCCCGATGCGACTTGCTGGAGCGCCTGGTTTTGTGCATACAGCGCCGAGAGCAGTTTGGTCGCAGCCTGCAAGGCGTCTACGCCGGTGTCGGGAATCGCTGCATGTGCCATAACCCCGTGCACGGTAACCTCCAGCTGCAGGCAACCGGCGTGCGCCGTGACAATCTGGTAGCTGAACCCCGCGCCGATCACCAAGTCGGGTTTGACAACGCCGCTGCGCAGCAGCCGGCCCACCCCCAGCTCGCCGCCAAATTCTTCGTCGTAGGTAAAGAGCAGTTCGACACTGCCGCGGGCAGGTCGGGCGACCGCTTCGAGCGCCCGCAGTGCAAACGTGAAACTGGCGAAATCGGACTTGCTCACGGCGGCAGCGCGCCCGTAAATTTTGCCGCCCTCGATCTCGCCACCATAGGGGTCATGGGTCCAGCCGTCACCCGGCGGGACCACGTCGCCGTGGGCGTTGAGCAGTAACGTCAGGCCGCCAGCCGCTGTGCCGCCGGGGCCGTATTTGCGGCGCACCACCAGGTTCGTGATCGACTCCAGGCCGGCGGCTTCAACTTCGCCTTGGGGCACCGGGTATTGCTCGGCGTCCAGGCCAAACCCTTGCAGCAACTCGGCGGTACGCAGGGCGTGGGGCGTGTTGTTGCCGGGCGGGGTGTCAGTGGGCACACGGATTAGCGCCTGCAAAAAGCGCACCTCTTCGTCAAAGTGGGCGTCCACCCAGGCGTCGATCTGCGCAATGGGCGTCATGGTCGCCTTGCCGCAACGGGGTGTGTCAATTCCTCGGCGAGAGCGGCGATCAAATGCGACATCGCGTCCACCGCCAGTTGCATGTCGTCTGCCGTGCTTGACTCCAGCGGATTGTGGCTGATGCCAGCGTTTTCCCCGCGCACGAACAACATCGCCTGCGGCATGATTTCATGCAGCTTCATGGCGTCGTGGCCGGCGCCGCTGGGCAGGGTAAACAGCGGCACACCCAGGGATTGCACGGCTTTCTCCCAGCGAGCCTGCCACTCGGTTGCGCTGGGCGCTGCCGCCGCGCGCATGGTTTCCTCCACGCTGAACTGCACGCCGCGTCGTTCGCAAATGGCTTGCAACTCGGCCAGCACATCGCCAGCCAGGGCATCACGCTGGGCGTTCAGCGGCGCACGCAGGTCCAGCGAAAACTCACAGCGCCCGGGCACCACGTTCATGGAGCCATTGGGCACGTGCAGCATGCCGATGGTGCCAACCGAGTCACCATCTTCGGACGCGCGTTGTTCCACATACAAAGCCAGCTCCGCCACGGCGACGGCTGCGTCGCGGCGCCGGTCCATCGGCGTGGTACCGGCATGGCAGGCCACCCCGATGACGGCGCACTGGTAACGCACACTGCCATTGATGGAGGTAACGACACCCAGCGGAAGGTTGCGCTCATTGAGCACCGGGCCTTGCTCGATGTGCACCTCGACAAAACCCAAATAGTCGTCAGGCTTGCGCTGGATGGCAGCGATGCCGCCTACCTTCAAGCCCGCGTGCTGCATGGCCTCGCGCATGGTGATGCCGTCAGCGTCCTTTTGCGCCAGCCATTCGGGTTTGAATGCGCCAATCAACGCGCTTGAGGCCAAAAACGTGGCCTTGTAGCGCTGGCCTTCTTCTTCCGCAAAGCCGACCACCTCGATGTGGAAGGGCAGGCGTTTGCCCGCGCGTTTCAAGTCGCGTACACAGGCCATGGGCACAAAAATGCCGAGCCGGCCGTCGTATTTGCCGCCGTTGCGCACGGTGTCGTAGTGGCTGCCGGTGAGCAGCGTGCGGGCTTCACTGGAATCGGCGGATGCGGCCGCGCGGTAAATACCGACCACATTGCCCACAGCGTCCAAACCCGCTTCGTCAAAGCCGCATTCGCGCATCTGAGCTTGGATCTGCGCGGCGCAAGCGCGGTGCGCGTCGGTGAGGTAAGTAACGGTCAGTTGGCCTTTTTCGGCATAACCCGCGTCGCTTTGCGCGGCCAGTTGCTCCTGCCAGTCCCAGACATCGTTGCCCAGATCGGGCGTCACGCCGAATTTGTCGTTCAGCCGCATTTCAACAATGCGGTGGATGTTGCGCAGGCATTCCTGCAACTCAAATTCCGGGTGGCCTTGCAGGCGCCGCTCAAAGGTGGCGATGATCTGCTGGCGGTTCAGGCCCACGCCGCGCGGGCCGCGCACTGCCAGAATGAACGGGAAGCCGAATTTGGCGTTGTAGTCGGCGTTGAGCTGCTGCACCTTGGCAAACTCTTCGGGCGTGCAATGGGTGAGGCCCGCTTTGGATTGCTCGGTGGTGGATTCCGCTGTGAGTGTGTGGCTCACCATGGCCTTGCCGGCCAGCTCCGGGTGGGCGCGGATCAAGGCCAGCTGCGCGTCGCGCCCGGTCGACTCCAGCACCTGCACCATCGCGTATTTGAGTGCCGCCAGCGATGCAAAGGGCCGCTTCGCCAGGGCCTGGCGGGCGATCCACGGCGAGTGTTCGTACAGGCCGTCCAGCAAGGCTGCGGCTTCGTCCGGCGTGGCCTGGTTGAGTTGGTCGAGCGTCAGGGCCATGGCTTATCCCGCTTTGGCGCAGCTGTGCGGGTGAACCGCGCGCCAGTGTTTCGCAATGTCGATGCGCCGGCAAATCCACACGTCGCTGTGACCCTGCACGTAATCCAGAAACTTCTGCAGCGACTTCATGCGCCCTGGCCGCCCCAGCAGGCGGCAATGCATGCCGATATTGAGCATCTTGGGTCGGTTCAGCCCGTTTGGGTCACCCTCGGTGTACAAGACATCAAAACTGTCGCACAGGTAGGTGAAGAAGTCGTCACCCTGCGCGAAACCCTGGGCGCTGGAGAAACGCATGTCGTTGCTGTCCAGCGTGTAGGGCACGATGAGCTGCTGCACCACCTCGCCGCTGGATTTCTGCACCGGCATCCAGAAGGGCAGGTCGTCGCCGTAGTAGTCGCTGTCGTACTCGAAGCCGCCAAAGTCAGCCACCAGGCGGTGTGTGTTGGGGCTGTCGCGCCCGGTGTACCAGCCCAGCGCCCGCTCACCGGTGAGCTGGCTGATGATCTCCATGCCGATGCGCATGTGTTCACGCTCGGTGGCCTCGTCCAGGTTTTGGTAACTGATCCAGCGCCAGCCGTGGCAGGCAATCTCGTGGCCCAGTTGTTTGAACGCGGCGGTCAGTTCCGGGTGTCGCTGCAGCGCCATGCTGACGCCAAATACCGTGAGGGGCAGCTTGCGGTTTTCAAACTCGCGCAGGATGCGCCACACACCCACCCGCGAGCCGTATTCGTAGATGCTCTCCATGCTCAGGTGGCGCGCGGCAAAACTCGCGGGGTTGAACATCTCGCTCAAAAACTGCTCCGAGCCTGCGTCGCCATGCAGCACCGCGTTTTCGGCACCTTCTTCGTAATTGAGCACAAACTGCAATGCGATGCGCGCCCCCCGGGGCCATTGCGCGTGCGGCACCTGCTGGCCATATCCGACCAGGTCGCGCGGGTAGGCGGCTTGCGTCATGCGGTTGTGAGCGCCGAAGCGATGTCGCTGCTGGGCAGGCTGCGGTCAAACAACAAACCGGCCTCCACGTTTTCAAGGTGCGACAACATCAGGGCAACGGCCCGAGCCTCGTCTTTCGCCGCCAGCGCTTCGATGATGCCCTCGTGCTCTTGGTGCGAATGTTGGGCGGCGTGCGCGCTTTGGTACATCAGCGTGATGAGCGAGCAGCGCGAGATCAACTGGCCCAGCATTTGCGCCAACACGTCGTTGCCGGTGAGTTCCGCCATGCGCACGTGAAAGTCGCCCAGAAGTTCGGTGCGGCCAGCAACGTCTTTGAGCGCCACGGCTTTTTTCTCGCGCGCCACGTGGTCGCGCAGGGCTTTGATTTTGGGGGGCGTGACCTGCAGCAAAAACAGCCGAGTCATTTCGGCTTCCACCATGCGGCGCACGGCAAACACCTGCTTCGCCTCGGTGACGGAAGGCGCCGCCACAAACGCACCTCGCGCCGGTTCCAGACGGATCAGCTGGTGTTGCGAGAGCTGCAGCAGGGCCTGGCGTACAAGGGTGCGCGAGACGCCAAAATGGTCGGCGAGTTTCTGCTCGGCCAACTTTGCGCCAGGCTGCAGGCGGTGCTCCACAATCGCCTTGGTGAGCGCTTGCACGATCAGGTCAGTGGAAGAAGATTCGCTCGCCATGTTCGGAGATCAGTTCAGAATGGTCATTGACTGGTCAAAAATTGTATACACTTTTGTATAAGATGTTCACCACATTTGATTGGGAGTTTCCATGGGTTTGAGCACACACGTTTTGGACACCATGCACGGCCGACCGGCCAGCGGCATGCAGTTGGCGTTTTACGCCACAGACGGCGGCAAGGCAACTCTCATCAGGCGATTGACCCTGAACGACGACGGCCGCAGCCCCGACGGCCCGCTGGTGGCAGACCAGGCTCTCAAAGCCGGCACTTACCGCCTGGTGTTTGAGGTGGCGGCGTATTTCAAGGCGCTGGGCGTGGTGCTGCCAGAGCCGAATTTCCTGGGCCAGGTGACGCTGGACTTTGGCATTGCGCACCCGGACCAGCACTACCATGTGCCGCTCCTGGTCAGCCCCTGGAGTTATTCGACCTACCGGGGCTCGTGAGCGGGCGGGCTTTGTTGGAATGGCGATTGCTACAAAATAAATAGCAATAAAGCGCCATTTTCCGTGACTTGAGAGTCTAAAAAGCTTGAAATTTCTGAATTTCGGGCTGAATCGTCAAAAAGTTAACACCCATGTTAACTTTTTGACCTGATTCCCCGGACCGCCTTAAAGTTGACCTTCGGTCAACGTATCCAGCTGGAAATTGCCGCTCTTGTCCCACAGCCAGGTGTCGGTATAGACGACGCGGCCCATGCGTACCGGCGCCGGGTACGGTGCCGCCTGGCGCGCGATGCGGTCAATCTCGGCCATCACCTCGGGCGCATGGCTGGGCGCGCGCAACCAGCTAGTCTTGACGACATGGCCGCGGTTGTCAATTTCAACTTCAAACACGCCAATGGCGTAAAGCAGGGGCTGCATCTTGCCCTTGTATATGCGGTTGGAGTTGAGTTTGTAGATTTGTCCTGCGGCGTCGCGACGGAACTCGCGCGGCGTGCTGGCGCCTGAAACAACGGTCGGCGCGGCAACAACGGGCGGTGCAACGGCCACGGGCGGTGCTGGCGGGGGCAGGGTGGCGACAGGTGCGGACGGTACAGGCGGTGCTTGCCGGGGCAGGGGCGTCGACACACAGGCCGCCACCACCACCGCCACAACGGCCACGGCAGCCCACAACAGCGGCCGCTTCAGAGTCCGTTTTTGGGTGAAAAATTCAAACATGTCCAGTCTCCTCTTTGGTTTAATGGGGCAGCCAGGCCGGTTGCGCGGCCCAGTATAAAAGGCAAACATCTGCAAAACGGGCGCGGCGTCTGTGCGCTGGGTTACAAACGGTGTTAATTCACGCTGTTTGACTAACTGACGGCGCAAAACCACAGGAAGGGCGATGTGGTTCTTGGCAAAGGCCTTCTCAAGAAAGCCATCTGGTGAAAATTGTATACACTTTGCGGCACGCAATGAACGGGTAAAGCACCCGAAAACACCCGAATCAACCTGCCAATAACCCCGCCATGGAAAGTTACCTGCTCGACTGGGCCAATCTGCTCTTGCGCTGGGTGCATGTCATCACGGCCATCGCCTGGGTTGGCTCCTCGTTCTACTTCGTGTTTCTGGACAGCAGCCTCACACCCCCGGTTGATGACGACCTGAAAAAACAGGGCGTAAGCGGCGAACTCTGGGCCGTGCACGGCGGTGGTTTTTACCACCCCGTCAAATTCAACGTCTCGCCGCCCAAGTTGCCAGCGCACCTGCATTGGTTTTATTGGGAGAGTTATTCGACCTGGATGTCCGGCATGGCGCTCTTTACCGTGTCGTATTTGTGGAGCGCCAGCACCTACCTCATCGACAAATCGAAGATGGACTGGTCGCCCACCGACGCGATTGGTGTTTCTTTAAGTTTCCTCGTCGTCTTCTGGGTGCTCTACGACGCCATCTGCCGCATCTTTGGCCAAAAGAAAAACGGCGACGCGATTGTGGGCGCGCTGGTTTTCCTGCTGGTGTGCATCGCTTCCTGGCTGGCCTGCCACTGGTTTGCCGGGCGCGCGGCCTTCCTGCTGGTGGGCGCGATGATCGCCACCAGCATGAGCGCCAGCGTATTCTTCTGGATCATTCCGGGGCAAAAGAAAGTGATCGAATCGATCAAGGCCGGCCTGCCGGTCGACCCTGTCCACGGCATGCGCGGCAAACAGCGCAGCGTGCACAACACTTATTTCACGCTGCCGGTGCTGTTTGCCATGCTGAGCGGCCACTACAGCTTCACCTACAACCACCCGCAGAACTGGCTGGTGCTGATTTTGATGATGTTCGCCGGCGCGGCAATTCGCCAGTTTTTTGTGATGCGCCACGGCTTCAAACTCGGGCGCAACCCGAACCCGCTGCCTTATGCGCTGGTGGGTGTGGTGGTGATTCTGGGGGTGATTGTGTGGCTGAAGCCCGCGCCGCCGGTGCCACCAGCTGCCGCTGCTGCCACAGTTTCCGGCTCGCCGTCTTCGCCTGCCAATGCAGCCGTTTCGGGGCCTGCCGAATACGTCGCCGTCGTCAAAGTGCTGGAGCAGCGCTGCCTGATGTGCCATGGCGCGCAGGTGCAGATGAAGAACGTGCGCTTCGATACGCCGGGTCAATTGAAGCTGCATGCGCAGGGCATTTTTCAGCAGGCGGTGGTGACCAAGGTGATGCCGATGAACAACTCGACCGGGATCACGGACGAAGAGCGGATGGTGATCAAGCAGTGGTTTGAAGCGGGGGCGAAGACGCAATAGGCATGAAAACCATTTGCACGTCAAAGGCCCCGTTGAACCCGCAGCTCGTGATCGGAACAGGATTGCAGGAAAGCAGAAGCGATCGCTCCTGCACATGAACCACAGTGTCAGGGCTTCCCGCCGGGGGCTTTGGCATGGGGCGCCGTGTGATCAGGCGCACCGCCTTCGAGCGCTGGGTCGGCGCTTGCGGGGTCTCCCGGGTTCATCACGGTGCCAGCGGCGGCGCCACCCAGCGCACCGGCAACGGCACCGAGCGTGACCCCGACCACCACGCCCACCGGGCCGCCGACCACAGCGCCAATGGAGGCGCCGATCGCCGCACCGCCCACCACGCCGCCACCCGTCAGCACAGACTTGGCCTCGCGCTCAACTTCCTCGGGCTCCAGCGGAAACTGTGCCGCAGGGTTTGGGTCTTGCGACGGAATGCCGTGGCCTTGACGGGCCTGCTCGGCAAGGTCCTCGTCGTCGGGTGCAGCGTGCAACGGCACGGTGGTGGATGTGTTCATGGGGGGTACTCAGGAGGTTGACGATCTATCGATCAAGCGAACTCGAAACTCGATCGAGTCACAAACTCTTATACGTCGCTTGCCCCACCGGTCGCGTCATCCTGCAGGCCGAAAACCTGTAGGACACATTCGGAAGAACCATACGCACCAAAAGGAGGTTGGCGATTGCCTCGACCCAATTTGCGGTGCAAATTCTGGGGCGGGCTGACCCAGTGTTGCCGCGTGAACGCGACTTGTCGCGGTTGCGGTGAGGCGGGTGTGTCGCAATCGCATGATTCATCCAAAGCAGTTGCTATCTTAAAAATAGCTATTAACGCAATAACTACAAGACCTGGAGGCCATTTTGGATTGTAAAACCGCAAAACGCGGGTAAACACCTGTTTTTTGGCCATTTAGGCCCTTGCCAATCCGAATAATATGCAATATAGTTCACAAAGACAGGAGAGCGATGTAGCAGCATTTTGCATGTTAAAGCATGCCAAAGCTTGAGGGCCACATCCACCGAAGGCGCAAACTCCCATGAACGCTCAGGTCACCACCACTGTCCTTTTTTATTGAATGCCGTCTGGAGAGCCGCTTGTCCGTTGGAGGATAAGCGCACCGAAGGAGCAAGCGCACAGCCAACCCTGGCCGGGCGTGAATCTCTCAGGTACCAAGGACAGGGGGAGCGGCTGTGTTTGGATCACGCGAGATTCAGACACGCCTGCTCTCCTCAAGGTGTTCACATGAAAGTTCTTGTCCTCGGCAGCGGCTTGCTCGGCGTCAGCTCAGCCTATTACCTCTCGCTACTCGGCCATGAGGTCACCGTGGTGGATCGACAGGCCAATCCGGCGGCTGAAACCAGTTTTGCCAACGGTGGCCAGAT
>JANNMM010000180.1:0-2017 GCA_031397915.1 Rhodoferax sp.
GCTTGGGAACAATGGGATGCAGCGCTGCCGCCGATTCCGCCCGAAGCCCGGTCATCGATGCTGTTTTCAAAACAGGACATGCCCGTGCCCACCACCTGATGCCGTTGATCAGCCCGCATTTCAAACCCAAGGAGCAGCAACATGAGTTTCCCCCCCATCCACCGCGTCGTCACCGGCCACGATGCCCACGGAAAAGCCATTGTCAGCAGCAACGGGCCTTTGCCCACTGTGGCAGAAATCAAAGGCGTGCCCGGCACCGTCTTCCATGAAGTCTGGTGCACCGCTGCAACACCGGTGGTGGTGGACAACGGCGCCGACCCCAGCACCGGCCCGTTGACCCTGTCGCCCCCCAAACTGGGCACGCGCATCCGTTACGTGGACATTCCGCCCGATACGGAAGACTTTCTAAAGCATGGCGCGGCGCGCATGAAAGCTGTGTTTGAGCAAACCGGCAACGCCGCCACATCCACCGTCAAGGCCGACTCGCCGCATCCGTTGATGCACCGCACCGAAACGGTGGACTACGGCATCGTCATCGAAGGTGCGCTCACGCTGATTCTGGACGACAGCGAAGTTGAACTGAAGGTGGGCAGCGTCGTCATCCAGCGCGGCACCAACCACGCCTGGGCCAACCGCTCGGGCAAGGTTTGCCGCATGTTGTTCATTCTGGTCGATGGGGCATACGAGCCGTCGATTGCGAAAACACTGGCGCCGCACTGACCGGAGACCCTTCGAATGACGCTGACATCCCCACCTTCACGCCGCCAGGTGGTCCGCGCAGCGTTGGCCGGCGCCATCGCGGGCCTGGGTGTGCGCCTGCATGCCGCTACCTGGCCTGAACGCACCGTGCGCATCGTCATTCCCTTCCCGCCCGGCGGCACGTCGGATGTGGTGGCCCGTTTGATGACCGAGCGGCTAACCGCTACGCTCGGCCAGCCGGTAATCGTGGACGCCAAACCTGGTGCCAACGGCATCATCGCCAGCGTTTTTGTGGCCAAGGCGACCGATGGCCACAGCTTCCTGTTTGCCAGCGCGGCCCACGCCAGCAATGCGTCGCTCTACCCCAAACTGCCCTATGACACGACGCGCGACTTCATCCCGGTGGCGCAAATTGTGCCGCCCGGCCCGATGGTCATCGCCGTGCACACCAGCCTGCCCGTGCGCACCATTGCCGAGCTGGTCGACCACGCCAAAAAGAACCCTGGCGCCATCACCTACGCCTCCGCCGGCATCGGCAACACCCTGCACCTGGCCGGTGAAATGCTGGGCCAGATGGCGGCCATCAAAATGCTGCATGTGCCCTACAGAGGCGCTGCGCCCGCGCTCACCGACCTGGCAGGCGGCCAGGTGCATTTGATGTTCAACAGCAATTTGGCGGTGGCCCCGTTTGTGAAAGACGGGAAACTGCGGCTGATTGCGCAAACCGGGGCCAAACGCGCAAGCAGCATGCCGGATTTGCCCACCGTGCAGGAGCAAGGCCTCTCAGGATTTGAGGTGACTGGCTGGTTTGGCTTGTTTGCACCCGCCAGAACGCCACTTGACGTGGTTCAACGCCTCAACGCAGAGGTCAACCGCGTGATGGCCTTGCCCGAGCTGCGCGAGAAACTCGTGCTGCTGGGCAGCAACGAAGTGTCAAACTTGAGTCCTGAAGGTTTTGCAGCGTTTGTCAGCGCAGAGATCGCGCGGTATGCCGCGGTGATCAAAGTTGCGGGGGTAAGTTTGGCATTGCCTGCCCAGTAGGCCACTAGGCCGCATTTGCCGACAATTTGATGGCCACACATCAAGTTTTGAGGCGTCAAAAGTCCACGGAACTCGACTCAGGATGCGGCCGAAGGGGGCGCAATCACCACAGAAAGCACCCAAACACGTGCTGGCTATTTTTTGTTGAATTGCAATTTGCAGCTAATTATTTTTAGTTTCTAAGCAAAATTAATATAGTATTTATAGCAATACTGCTAATGATTTCGTGACTTAATGCCAGTCCATTTCAAATCAAAATTTGTATGAAAACTTATCT
>JANNMM010000220.1:0-5125 GCA_031397915.1 Rhodoferax sp.
ACTCTCGCCGCGTTCAATGGCGGCAAAGCCCAGCTTCGCCGCATCACGCAACGCCGCCAGTTTGGCGGACTCTTCCAGTACGCGGGATTCGAGCAGGCGCAGGCCGTCGCGCACCACTTCGCTGACATTGTTGTAGCGGCCGCTGCTGACCAGCTGCTGTGTCAGCGATTCAAAATGAGGGGTGAGAGCGACGCTGGTGGGCATGAGGCTTCCCTGGAGTTAATAATAGTTATTATAAATCCAGCGTATAAACCTGCGCCCCCGCGCGCTCTTCCGTGCTGTGGCCCTGCAAAGCGATATCCCACTCGGCATCTTGTGCGCCGGTCTTGGCGGCCAGGTTGAGGGTCATGGCCGCGACTTCTTCCACGGCGGCGTCGAACTCGGCGATTTGTTCGCGGGTTTCCAGAAACAACCGCGCCACCATGTAGCCGCCCGAGTCAATGATGACGAGGTAACGCGCCGGCGCTTGCAGCGGCGAGTGGGTGTGTTTGCGCGGGGCTTCCATGCCAAAGGTTTGACTCATGCGGTCATCTTGCCATAATTCGCTGATGGGCAATAATTAACATGGGTGTTAATTATTCTTTCAAAACTCCAGATTTATAAGATTTTTAGTCACCTAAGTCACGTGAAATGGGCGTTTATTGCTATATAAACAATAGCATTTGATGAGTCTGAATTTTTTGCCTTTTCTCGTTAATGCGCGCGGCACTGATCTATCGCAACACCCCCGCCAAAACCGCAGCCCACAATGCCCAGGAGCCTGGGCAGCAGGCAGGTTTTTAAGCGGCAAACCTTGAAGGGGATCACCATGGTTGGACTTTCGATGCGGCGGCTCAGCGCTCGTGCAGGTGGTCTAGTGGTGGCGCTGCTGCTGGGTGGGTGTGCGGTGGAGATCGACAACCGGCAGCCTGCCCAGGCGCTGGCACAGCAGTCTCAGCCGCCTGGCTCGGTGTACATCGGCTGGCGGGTTTTTCAGGATCGGTGTGCAGCTTGCCACGGGCCTGGCGCGCAGGGTGGCTCGGGCGTTCCCAACCTGTTGCCGCTGGTGGGCGTTATGGGTTCGCGCCAGTTCGTGAGCACCGTGCTCACGCGTTACGACTGGGGCATCGCGCCCGAGATCGCCAAAGGCGAGCGTGCGGCGCAGGCCGGTCTGGTGGAGTCGATCGTGCAGCGCAGGCAGGCTCAAATCACCATGCCCGCCTGGCAAGGTGAACCGGTGGTGACAGCGCACATCATGGATTTGTACGCGTATTTGTCCGCGCGGGCCAATGGCAGCCAGGACGCGGGTCGGCCGCAAGGTGCGGGCCTTAGTCCGCCGCCGGCCAGTCGTTGAAGGGAAATGCCGCGTCTTCCGAAGCAAACGTCAGGAAGTTGGCGATCTGGCGCAGGTAGCGCCCCAGCGCGCTGCCAAAGGTGCTCAGGCGCTGGTTGGGTGCGTTGTTGACCAGCGCGACTACAAACTGCACCAGCGCGATCAGGCCGAGCAAAGTGGCCGCCATGTGAAAGGCGAAGGCCAAGAGGATCATCAAGAGGCCGCGCATCCAGATGCTGCGCCGCTCCGGCGTGGTGTCGGGGGATTCGAGTCGGGTGTCGGCCATGGTGTGCTCCAGTAGTGGCAATTGATACGCAGATGGTTCCAGACGGGCGGTATTCAAGTTGTGCAGATTCTGCGAGTCAGGTCACTTGCCCAGAAACTCCCCAATCGCCTTGAGGTCGTCCACCTGGTCGCACACCACTTTGAGCACCATCAAAATCGGCACGCCCAGGAGAAGCCCCCAGGCGCCCCAAAGCCAGCCCCAGGCCAGCACGCCGACAAAAATGGCAACCGGGTTCATCTGGCTGGCGCGGCTGGTGAGCCAAGGGGTGAGCAAAAAACTCTCGGTGCTGCTGATCAGCAGCGAAACGCCGGCCACCAGCAACGCCATGTCCAGCGTGCCAAACTGCAAAAAGCCGACCATGGCTGCCCCGGCGGTGATGACGATGTTGCCGATGTAAGGCACCATGTTGAGCACGGCTGCGCCAATGCCCCAGACGGCTGCGTTTTCCAGGCCAATGGCCAGAAAGGCCAGCCAGGTGGCCACGCCCACCAGGCCGCTGGTGAAAATCTGCACCAGCATGTAGCGCTGGATCTGGTCGTTGATCTCGTTGAGCGCCTGCAAGGTGATTTTTTTGCGGCTCAGCGTCGGCCCGGCCAGTTTGACCAGCTTGCGCCGGAAGGTGTCGCCCGAAGCCATCAGGAAGAAGGTGATCATCGCCACCACAGCGATCTGCCCGAGCATGCCAAGCAGGCCCATGGTGCCCGTCCACAGGTAGTCGCGCACGTCGAATTTGGGTTTTTCAATCTGCACGCGCTGCACGCCGCGCGTCACCGGTGCCGCAGGTTTGGTCTCCTCGGCGGCCTGCTCCAGCTGGGCCACGGCCTTTTGCACCGACACCAGGGTGTTGTCCGAGGCGCCCTTGTGTGCGCGCACCGATTCGCGCAGCTTTTGCACCGCCAGCGGCAGTGATTCGACCAGCCGGCTCGCATCGTCACTCAGTGAATAGGCCATACCACCCACGCCCGAGAGGATGCCCAACACCAGCGCGGCGGCGCTCAGTGCACGCGGGATCTTGCGGTTAGCCAGCCAATCCACCACTGGCGAAAGGCCATAACTGAACAGGATGCCGACCATCACCGGAACGAACACGGCGCTAGCCCACCGCAGCATCAGCACGCCGGCCAGCGTGGCCAGCACCACCAGCGACACACTTCTCACATCCACCGGCATGTGCAGTATCACGCGGGGCGGCTCGGCTGTTGTTTCCGTGCTTGAATCATTCTCTGCCCCGGCGGATACCGTGGGCGTGGCGCTTTCGCTGGCGGCTGATTGCAGTGAGATTGGATCTGTCATGGTCAGTTGGTGCTTTTCGAGCCCGAAACATGCCCCAAGGTGGCAATGCGGACCTGCCTAGGATACTCCGGGCAGCCCTGCGTGAACATGGCCTCGCGTCCTACAATTCCGGCGAACCATCCCAGGGTCAACGCCCTTCTTTCGCCTACGCCTCGATTGGAACCTTCATGATCCAGACCCGCCCCGTCTTCACGCTCACCTTGTCCGTCCCGTCCATCGAAGACCTCGGCGCCACGCCCTATGGTGTGCGCAAGATCGCCACCGTGGCGGGCGGCAGTTTTTCCGGTGAACGCCTTCGCGGCACCGTGGTGGCGCCGCCTGGCGGCGACTGGCTGCTGCTGCGCAACGACGGAGTGTTGTGCCTGGACGTGCGCCTGACACTCAAAACCGACGACGGCGAGCTGATCTACATGCACTACAACGGCATGCGACACGGCCCCAAAGAAGTAATTGATGCGTTGGGCCGGGGCGAGGCGGTTGACCCGGCCACTTATTACATGCGGGCGGTGCCTGTGTTTGAGACGGCGTCAGTCAAATACGCGTGGCTGAACCGCGCGGTGTTTGTTGCCAACGGGCGGCGCGTGGCGAGTGGCCCGATTTACGACGTTTTCGAGGTGCTGTGATTAGCCATTCCAGACTTTGCCAAAGACCGGCGCTGCCGCACTGACGATGGCACTTCCCATCGACACCGACGCCATCACCCACGGCATCCAGCTGGCCGTGGCGCCGGTGTTTCTGCTTACCGCCGTTTCGGGAATGATCGGCGCGGTGGCCGGGCGGCTGGCGCGCATCATTGACCGGGCCCGATTGGTGGAGAACCGCGCAGGCAGCACCACCGATGCGGCAATCCTCGCGGCAATCACGTCCGAGCTGGCCGAGCTGCGGATGCGCGGGCGCTTGACCAATGCCTGCATCGCCTTGCTGACCACCTGTGCATTTTTGATCGGCCTGACCATTATCCTGCTCTTCGTGGGCGAGATGACGGGTTTTCAAAGCGCGCGCTGGGCCGTGTTCGGCTTTTTGGCGGGCGTGGTGAGTTTCATGCTTGCGCTGCTGTGTTTTCTGGCCGAAACCTACATCTCCACGCGTCTGCTGGACTTTGACCTGCTGAACCGGCGGTGACCCGCAGCAAACACCCTGGCTCTCTCGCTGCGGTCGCGGTGCTGGGGATGGTGTTGTGGCTGGGAGGCTGCGAGCCGTCACACCAAGGCGCCAGCGATGACGCAACCCGCGAGCGTCTGGTCGGCCACTGGTTGCGTGACTACCATGAAGGCACACTGCACGTGCGCCGCCTGTTGGTGTTGCGGGAGGACGGCCAGTTTCATGAGTCGGTGCGGGCAGTGGACGCCAATGGCCAAGCCACAGAGCTGGAAAACCGGGGTGAGTGGTTGTTTGACGGCACCAACCTCAAGCGGCGTTACAAGCTGCTGGATGGCAAGACCATCTCGGCGCCATTTTCACCGTTTGCCACCTTTGAGATCCGTTTCGAATCCAGCCGCGCCTTCATGGGTCTGGACCACGTACACAAACGCTCCGTGCACTACCAGCGGGTGAATGACGGGACGGTCTTGTAGGCAGCTCAGGCTACAACCTGCATCATCGTGCGCCGCGTGTTGGTGAAATGCGGCCGCGTGATGTCGCTCCAGGCGGTGCCACGCACGGCCAGCCACGGCGGCGAGCCCAGGGTTTCGGTTGAGACCAGGTCATAACAGGCGTACGAGAGCGCTCCGTGGTCAAGGCCATGACGCAAACCATGGTCGTGGTTGAGCAGGCGCCGCGCGTGGATGCAGCCGGGCACGGCGGCCAGGCCAGGCATGTGTTCAGTGTCGTACCAGCGGAATATTTCGTCGCGCCAGCCGTCTTCGGGGTCGGTTTCAACCATGTAATGGAAGGCAGGCAGCGCCGATTGCGAAACGCCGGGCTTGTCCAGCACCAGCTCCAGGCGCGACACGGTGAGGCCCGCGGCGCTTGGGCAGCTCATTGCCCATGCATCCGCCAGGGCGGGCAGGGCGCTGGCCGGTACGTGCGCGCGCGCATGCAGCTGGGCGTATACACAAGCGGTTTGTGACTCGGTGGACCAGGCGGCGCGGTAAAAAGCCATGGCGTTGGACTTGCAAAAGCGCTGCGCCGCGTCGGCCAGTGAGGATGGGTCTGCCAGCGCAAAACGCAGCAGCAGAAAGTCTGTGGGGCAGGAATTGATGGATGGGTCAGCCATACAAAATCTTGGAAAGCCA
>JANNMM010000223.1:0-7751 GCA_031397915.1 Rhodoferax sp.
CGCAGGGCGGAATTGACCACGTCGGCAGAGAGAAATGGCAAATCGCCGTGTTCGGCATTGAGCCGGTCCCAGTTTCGGATCAGGTCCTGGTCATTTGCGAGGGTTGAGGCCGGGTGATTGGTCCAATGAATTCGCGTCAAGGGCATGTGTTTTTCTTGGGGTCGGGATTAACCAGCAAACCCAGGATCGTGCGGGCGACGTTTTCGACGTCGGCCTCTTCAAGATCCTGATGGCACAACAATTGGAGCACATGCCGGCTCCACAGGGGTCCTACGTCACCGGCAATTTGCGGTGTGCCGGGCCAGATCCGGTCCCAGCGGAAAACCGGCATTTTCAGCTCACGCAGGGCCTGGTAAACGCGTTCACTGTCGTCGACCCACAAGGGAAACACATAGGGCGCGCTGGCTGGCGGCATGTCCGTGAAGAGGGGACGGGCGTTGGCAACATGGGCAAATGCGCGCGTATACAGGTCGAAATTCCGCCGCCGTTTGTTGACAACGCTGCCATGGGGCAAATGGCGTATCAAGAATCGGGTGGCGGCGACAGGCTCCTGGGCAATGCGCGCCATGTCGCAATCGCCCATGTAGCCTTCGGCGGTGACGGTGCCCATCTGGGTGCCGGTCTGGGCCGAAGCCGCCCGCGCATTCTTGAGCCAGAAGACGCTTTTCAACAGTGCATTTACACCGGTCAGGCGTTTGTAGCGGGAAGCCACCTCGAGAATGTCGACCCAGGCTTTGAACTGGGCCCGCCAACCCGGAGGTGTCAGGCGCAGCGCCGTCAGGGGGTGACGCGTTGAGGCCAGCAATCCCCCTTCCGATACGGGAAAAAACTTGGAAATGCTGGCCGTGGCGTAGTCACCCCAGCCGCCAACCGGCCGATCGCCCGCCTCGCCAAAATAACTGTGGGCGCAGTCTTCAATCAGCGCGATGTTGTGGGTGTCGCACCAGGCTCGCACAACCGCCAAAGACTTGGGCAGGCCGAAATAGTGCGCAACGACGATAGCGCGGCAAGTCTTGAGAATGCTGGCGTCAAGGCCGTCCAGCGCGGGCAGGCCGTCTTCACCGATTCCGAAATAATGGACCTGCAGCCCTGCCAAAAGCACCGGCGCCACAATTGTGGGGCAATGGTAGGTTGGGACCAAAACGCCACTGCCAGGCGGCAGGCCAAGCTGCAGCAATGCCTGGTAAATGGCCGCCCTTCCGCTGGTGAGCAGCGCGCAGTGGCGAAGATCTTCGACACAGGCCAACGGGGCCGCTCCCGTTGTACGGAAACTGGCCCAACCCAGCACCGGACCCTTCGGTAGTGCGGCGTCAATGGCGTTCATCGCGCCGCAAACCTTGAAACAAAACTGTTGCGCCCGGCGCGCAAAACATCAAAAAGCCGCGCGGTGAGGTTATCGGTATAGAAACTCACATGCCGGATCACCCGCTGCCCGGTCGCCCAAGACAACTGGTCAATGGAGGCGTTGGTATAGAACTCGATCACCCGGCCCGGAAACCGGGAGAACATGTGTTCAATCGTCTGGCGCAACAACAGCCTGCCCGGCGCGTATTTGGAAAGGTCTTCGGCATACGTGGTTTTGACCATCACCACCATGTTGCTAGAGGTGATCACCAGACGCGAAGCTGCCAGGCGCGTGCCAAGCCAAAGCTCATAAATGAGGGCGTTGCCGGTGGCCCCAAACCGCGCCATCAGTTCGCCGTAAAACTGCCCCTGGACATTGTCCATACTGATGGCGGTGCCTCGGTCAGCTTTCCAGCCACTCGATTCCAGATTGGCGTAACGCGCGAACGCGCTGGCAATTTCCGAGGGCTGTGCGTGGCAGCGAAAATCAGGCCAAATGCCGTCCAAAGCCAACCGCCGCTCGTAACGGCTCACGTTTTGCACCAGCTTTTTTGACCGCGCGCTCCAATACTCATCAAAACTGCCTTGCAAGCGGATGTTCATGGTGAGTGCGTGGTCTGTGCTGTAAATCGAGCGTTTGGGCCGAGCAGTGAGGTCGCCCAGATCGGAATCGCTGCACAGAATATCGAGCCGAGCCACCAGGCCCGGCAAGTCGTGCGTCAATTGCTCAAGAACTTCCTGTGAGGACACCAGGGCCGGGCCGATTTGAGCCTGCGATGGCAGAAACGTTGCCCAGGTGGTGAATTTGTCTGGCCGAAGCAGGCACATCGCTTCAGGTCGGCCGGCCTCTTCGAGAACACACAGGCATTCGCCGCCGTCACTGAAGTAGGACAAAAGCCCGTCGACGAAGCGGCTGTCAAGCATGGGGTGGTGCCTGAATTTGCGCCGGTTGAGTGCGTCCCATGCAGCGGCATGTTCGCCCAGGCCGTTTTGCAGCTTGACGACAGACCAGCGGGCCATCAATGCGGGGTCTCTTGCAGCCAGGCCGACGTCAAGGTTTCAGCCGCCTGACGCTCCGGTGCAGCCGAAAAGGTGTGGTCGGCATCCGGCAGATCATGGCGTGCAAGCTGCGGGTGATTCATTGCCCCTCCCCAAGGTTTCTCCCGGGCCAAATGCTCCAGGAATTCTTTCGCAGTGTAGTCATTGCCGCTCAAAATCAGGCAAATGCGGCCGGGAAAATTGTTCCAGGATTTTGCCATTTGCGTCTGAAACGGCACCGCAACCGCTGTTTCACGTCGGGCTGATAAATCGCCTGAGACAGGTTTGGGCGCGCCCAGAAGCGCAACCCGCAGGTTGGCGGCCAACCCGGCCAGGGCCTTCAAGGCCACACCGCCACGCAATAATTTCGCCCAGAATTCCCTCTGCATCAAACGCTGCGCATAGTAATGCTTGACTTGGGTGCGCGCCAAACTCGCTTCGGACCTTACCCAGGGGTTCAGCAGGCACAGCCCGGTTACCCGGGGGTCTGCGGTTTCATGGCAATACAGCAGTGCGGCCGACGCGCCATCACACAAGCCCCAAAGTGCCATACGGCTGACAGTGGGAACAGCCTGTTGCAAGGCGTCAATGGCAGCGCCAACATCGCTGGTCACGGCTTCAAAATCGTGCAGTTCACCCCCGCTGTCGCCCATGCCCCGGTAATCAAACCGCAAGACAGCAATGCCGCGTTGGGCCAGCGCCCGCGACAACAGCACAAACTGGCGGTGGCTGCCGGCGCGGTACTGCGGACCGCCCACGATCACCACCACCCCGACGGCTGCGGGTGCTTCGGGCTTGGCCACAATGCCGACCATATGCTCGCCCTGGCAGGTAAACCCCACAGTTTGCTCGACGTAATTCACGGCGCTTCGGCTTCCAGCGCCTGCACAGTTTGCACGATCAAATCCGGCGCATCCTCGATTTCAGTGGTTTGCCAGAAAGACGGGCCACGCACCAGACGGCTGCGCACCTGAAACCCCTGCGCATGCAGAAGCGCGATGGATTTTTCAGACACCGGGGTGAATGCGGCGCCCTCGTCGGTGGCGATCCGGGTTGACATTTCAAGCCACTCGACGCGCTGGCCCGTTTGGGTTGCCGTGGCCATCAGCACACTCTGTTCGAGTCCCTTGGCCAAGCCACTCGAAAGGGTGTACCCGGCGATCTCAGCTGACTGGCCCGCAGCCAGCTGCTTGCGCGCCTCCTCCATCACGGATTTCGATTGACCGGTGACCATGTCACCCGCAATTTTGAGGCGAAGGAATTGTTGTAACAGCAGTTTGCCGGAAGCAGGCGGCTGCCAGAACAGGAAATGGCAGGGCTCGTTCAGTCGTTTTGCGGCATCGACCGCGAGCAGGCAACCGGCGCGAAGCCCCCACAGCCAAAGTGGCACGTCGGCCAGGGGCTCGCCATCGGCACCCATGCGGGCGCGCAGCCACTGGCATCCCGTGACGGCATCGTTGACCCAGGCCTCCCAGGTGGCGTCGCCAAAGTCGCCAGAGCTGTCGCCACAACCCAGCAGGTCGACCTGCAGCACGGCATACCCGGCACAGGCCATGGCGCGCGCCTGCATTGCGGCCATGCGGCGCGACTTGTTCATCTCTTCCGCGAAGGGGTGGAGATAGAGGATCAGGCCTTTCGGTCGCGTGCGGGTTTGACCGTCGCTGGTTTGAGCAGCATGAAAAATGCACAGGCGCTGGCCAGCTTCAGGCGCCGAGTCGGGGAGAAAAAAAACCTCGGCCTGCGTGGGCATGCGGGTGCTCAGGCGCGTCTGGCGCAGGGCGGGCAATGTGAGGGCAGGGTTCAGGCAGCGAGTTTGCCGCTGACAAAATCAGCCAGGGAACCGACCGTGGCGAAGGTTGAGCCATCCATGTCATCGTCGTCCACGACGATGCCCAGCTGCTCTTCCATGGTCGTGATCAAAGTCACCACCGCCATGGAATCGAGCTCGGGAATGGCGCCCAGCAGGGCGGTGTCCCGCGAGAACGACGCACTTCGGCCGTCGAGGCTCAAGACTTCGTCCAGGATGCGAAGGGTTTCTTTCATCACGTTCAAGGCAGGCGCTCCTCGGGGAAAAAGGCAGGTTGGGGCAAGGCGCTGATTCTAAGGTTCAGGCAAAGCGTCAAGCGTGTGGGCCCGCTGTGACGCTGTGAGATACTTTTCACAAGCGGACTTTTTGCCGCAGACAGAGCACTTTCTCCCCCGCCAATGACTGATTCCACTTTGCTGCACGAGTTGATTGTCGACACGGCACAGCGCATGCCGCAAGCCCCCGCACTGACTTATGGGGCACACCATGCCAGTTACGGCGAGCTGGCCGCACAGGTGCAGGGCCTCGCCAGCGGCCTGATGTCCCTCGGCCTGGCGCGCAGTGAACGCGTGGCGATTTACCTCGAAAAAAGGTTTGAGACAGTAGTCGCCAGTTTTGGCGCCCCGGCGGCCGGTGGTGTATTTGTGCCGGTCAACCCGCTGTTGAAGCCCGAGCAGGTGGCCTTCATTCTGCGTGACTGCAATGTGCGGGTGCTGGTCACATCGCCCGAGCGCTTGGGCCCGCTGCGGGCGGCCCTGGCGGACTGCCCAGACCTGCGCCATGTGATCGTCACGGGTGCCGCAACGGCTGCAGAACCAGGTGCACCCCAAACAAAGTGGGCCCGGCACAGCTGGGCAGACGTGATGGCAGCCCCGTCGCGGCGCGGCCACCGCGTGATTGACAGCGACATGTTGTCGATCCTCTACACATCGGGCAGCACCGGCCGCCCCAAAGGTGTGGTGCTGTCGCATCGCAACATGGTCGCAGGCGCCAAAAGTGTCGCGTCCTACCTGCAGAATGGTCCGCACGACACCTTGTTGGCAGCGTTGCCACTCTCATTTGACGCAGGCTTCAGCCAGTTGACCACCGCCTTCCATACGGGTGCGCGGGTGGTGCTGCTCAATTATTTGATGCCGCGCGACGTGCTCAAGTCGATGGCGCTTGAAAAAGTGACCGGGCTTACCGCCGTGCCGCCCCTGTACATCCAGCTGGCGCAACTCGATTGGCCCGCCGCCATCAACGACAACCTGCGGTATTTCGCCAACACCGGCGGTCGCATGCCGCTGGAGACCCTGACCGCCTTGCGCCAGCGTGCGCCCAAGGCCCAACCCTTCCTGATGTAC
The DNA here is from genome assembly GCA_031397915.1 of Rhodoferax sp. Classification (GTDB taxonomy): domain Bacteria; phylum Pseudomonadota; class Gammaproteobacteria; order Burkholderiales; family Burkholderiaceae_C; genus JANYCG01. Next base: position 5,533 of record JANNMM010000223.1, read on the forward strand.
GGGCTCACCGAGGCCTTCCGTTCGACCTATTTGCCGCCCGAAGAAGTAGACCGTCGCCCGGATTCGATCGGCAAAGCCATCCCCAATGCCGAGATTCTGGTGCTGCGCGAAGACGGCACGCCCTGCGCGCCCGAGGAACCCGGTGAACTGGTACACCGTGGCGCGCTGGTCGGCATGGGTTACTGGAACGATGCTGAAAAAACCGCTGAACGTTATAAATTGCTGCGCCCTGATGCGCCTGGCCGTCAAGACGGCTTGCAATTGCCCGAATACGCCGTGTTTTCCGGCGACACCGTGCGCAAAGACGCCGAAGGGTTTCTGTATTTCATTGGCCGGCGCGACGAGATGATCAAAACCTCGGGTTACCGTGTGAGCCCGGTGGAGGTCGAAGAAATTCTTTACGCCACCAAATTGGTGGGCGAATGTGTGGCCTTTGGGGTGGACCACCCCAGCCTCGGCCACGCCATTCAGGTGATCGCCACGCACCCCACGCCCGAGGTGCCCGGCGCGCACAACGCCTTGATGCTCGAATGCCGCGCCCGCATGCCGGCCTACATGGTGCCGGCGGGTATCGAATTTGTCACCGGCCCCCTGCCGCGCAACCCCAACGGAAAGATTGACCGCAAACTGCTCTCCACCGACTGGGTGGCGCGCCATGAATGAACCCAACCGCCATGACTGACGCCCCTCGCACCTTGCCCGTTCATGCCGCGATGAACCAGTTCCGCGTCGAGGGCGGCGAGCTGGTCGTCGGCGGCGAGCGTTTGAGCCGCCTGGCCGCGCGGGTGGGGCAAACACCGTTTTACGCTTACGACCGCGGTCTGCTGCGCACGCGTGTGGCCGAACTGCGCGCGGCCTTGCCCCAGGCCGTCAAGCTGCATTACGCGATGAAGGCCAACCCGATGCCGGTGGTGGTGGCCTTCATGGCCGGCCTGGTGGATGGCATTGACGTGGCTTCGGCGGGTGAGCTCAAGGTGGCGCTCGACGCTGGCGCCGACCCACGCGAGGTGAGTTTTGCCGGCCCCGGCAAACGCGACGCCGAGTTGCGCCAGGCAGTGGCGTCGGGGGTTTTGGTGAATCTGGAATCCTTCCGCGAAATCGCCGTGCTGGCAAAAGTGTCTGCCGAGTTGGGTCTGCCGGCCCGGGTGGCCGTGCGCGTGAACCCCGACTTCGAGCTCAAAGGCTCGGGCATGAAGATGGGCGGTGGGCCCAAGCAGTTTGGTGTGGACGTGGAGCAGTTGCCCGAACTGATGGCGCAGATCAAGGCGGCTGGGTTGGCGTTTGAAGGATTTCACCTGTTTGCCGGATCGCAAAACCTGCGGCCCGAGTCAATTTGCGAGGCCCAGCAAAAATCGTACGAATTGGCCGTCCGTCTGGCGCAAATCGCACCGAACCCGGTGCGGTTCTTGAACCTTGGCGGTGGTTTTGGCATTCCGTATTTTCCGGGTGAGCAGCGGCTTGATCTGACGCCGATTGGCGAGAACCTGGCACGCCTGCTGGAGCGAGCCAAAACCGAGCTGCCGCAGGCTGAGTTTGTCATTGAGCTGGGGCGTTACCTGGTGGGTGAGGCGGGCGTGTACGTGGCGCGGGTGCTGGACCGCAAAATCTCGCGAGGCCAGGTGTTTCTGGTGACTGACGGCGGCCTGCACCACCACCTCTCGGCCTCGGGCAATTTTGGCCAGGTGGTGCGCAAAAACTACCCGGCGGCGATTGGCAACCGCATGGATTCGCTCGAGAAGGAGTCGTCTTCCATCGTCGGCCCGTTGTGCACGCCGCTGGACTTGCTGGCCGACCGCATGCAGCTGCCGGTGGCGCAGGTGGGCGACCTGGCGGTGGTGTTCCAGTCGGGTGCCTACGGGGCCAGCGCCTCGCCGCACGGGTTTTTGGGCCACCCGGATTGTGTCGAGGTGCTGGTGGGGTGATTCAGAGCACCCGGACGTTAAAATTAACTTCCATATTAATTATTTCGCAAAAATGGCCAAAAGTTAACATGGGTGTTAACAAAATCGTGAAATGGGGTGACAATTGCCAAATTTCAAGCTTTTTTAGGCATGAAGTCACGTGAAATATACGTTTATAGCTATTAAAAATGTAGCATAACGCCAGATTTCTCTGCCTTTTGACCCCTTGACCCGTTTGCCCAAGCCCGCCCCGTCGCTGATCGCCTTGCTCTGCCTGGCTGCTGCCATGGTGCTTTGTTGGCTGCACCCCTTGTCGAG
>JANNMM010000272.1:0-3372 GCA_031397915.1 Rhodoferax sp.
CCGACAAACGCCCGATGATGAGCGACCTGCGCGAATCCGGCGCCATCGAACAAGACGCCGACATCATCATGTTCATCTACCGCGACGAGTACTACACCAAGGAAGCCTGCAAGGAACCCTGTGTGGCCGAAGTCATCATCAGCAAGCAGCGTAACGGCCCGACCGGCACAGTGAAGCTGGCGTTTATCAACCGGATCACCAAGTTTGAGAGCTTGGCGCATGGCGGGGGTGGTGACTACTGATCCGTCCTTTGCCTTTCAGAACGCTCGGAATGAGCGCCAGATTCTTGGCTGGAAAAACAGGCGCTTCGGCGATTCAAGGCAGTACGGGCTTCGCGACCATCAGGTAAAAAATCCCAAGCATGGAGACAAATGCAAGGTAGCCCAGGCGTTCCCACCACCTGGCATAGCGCCAATAGGCATCAGGCAGCTGCGTTTCCATTCGCACCGCCTCGTCCGCCATGGCGGCCATATGGATCTGAAGCCATACGACCGGAATCCAGCAGATACCTGCCAGAGCAAAGAGACACATCGAGGTGAGCAGCCACGGTGTTGTCAGCGGAAATCCGGCCGTCTGGGTCAGAATTAAACCGGTGACGGGCTGAATGATTACGGTAGGTGACGTGAACCACCAATCAGCCCGTACCACCAGCCGCGCAACGATGGCCTGAGTTGCCACGTTGCTGCTTCTGTTGACAAAAAACAGGTAGTACGCTGAGCCGAAACCGGTTCCAACCAGGACAACGCTGGAAAGAATATGAATCCATTTGATCGCGAGGTACATGGTCATCGGCGGCTTTTTGCGAGCGCAATGAGTGCCGCTCCGATCGGAACGTTCTTTGTCAACGGCCCCAATGGGTGCAGCCAGAGTGCCGGGTCAAGCATCGTTGCGATGACGGTCATGATCAGCATCGCCGCAAGTGCAGCCAGGTAGCTTAATCGCCCCGGTTTGACTAGCATCGCAAGGCCCAATGCGGCGTCGACACCAGCTCCGCCCAGAATCAGAATGCGAATTTGCGACGGGCTATTCACGCCGGCGGCTGACAGCAGTTGCATGCCTTGATCATTGAGCGTCCATACGCTGGTTGCAGCCGTAACGAGCCACACAAAAACGATGCTGAAGCGCAGCATCTTTTCGTCGGTTGGGGAGATCGTCATGACAGTAGCGGCACCGGTTCTTCGTAACTGGCAGCGGCGCACTCCTGTTGCCAGCGCTCTACCTCACCAGCGTGCGCTGCCAGAAAGTGCCGCAACCTGGCGAAGCGTCTGCGCGTCTGCCAGTTAAACATCAATTCGACTACCGGCGCCATGACCCAACGTAGCGGCGACGGGCCCACCTCGAAGTTATAGGTATAGATGAGGACCGACTTGCAGGGCCCTTCAGCGCGATGCCGCATGGATGCAGCCCACCGTGTAAATGGAAACGAGTGACCCAGCATTGCCGCTGCTGCTACCCGTGGCCGATCGTAGGAAACGAACTGTGTTCGCATCGACAACCCACGCAAGGCTCCCGCGCCGGTGTTCTCAGTCACCGCGCCGACAAACGGGCAGGGCGCGCCACCCAGCACGTGGGTGGCGCTCACCAGCGAATCCCAGCGGGCGCGCCAGAGGTGGTAGTGAAACGCGTCGAAGACAACTGCTTCGCTGGCCGGCATGGGGTACTCAAGCTTCTTATGCGTCATCGGGGATGGCTTCGTCGACGACTTCCGCCACCATGCTCCAGCGTTTGAATTCCGGTTCAAATGCAGCGAGCGGCAGCATGCTCAGGCATGCGAAGGCACCCATTGGTAGGTCGTGCCCGCCCGCCAGCTGCCGGGCCAGCAGGATTGCCGCCATGCAAGGTATCTCAGGCCCGTGATCGTTATCGGCCGCTATGTGCCAGGCGCGCCTGGACGACAAACCCGCTGCATCGAGACCTTCGACGCGGACCACCATGCCGCCTAGCGATGAGCCCATGAAATCCAGGGCGCGTGAGGCGAAGTTGAGCAGCGCCGCCAGACGAGCGGGCCGCTTGATGATGCCCCGCGATCGCAAGCTGGCCAGCAAGGCAAATGCGCGCTGTGCAAACCCGACTTCCACAGCGGCACGAAACATCACGCGGCGAGTGGTGCGGTAGTGTGCGGGGAAAAGCTCCAGGTCAGGAATGTCGCACAGCGCGCCCAAGCGTGGTCGCAAGCGTGCAAAGTGCACGGCTTCAGGGCTCGCCCACCCCGTTTTGCACTGCCATTGCCCACCGTCCCATACATGAAGCGGTTCACCGCAGTAAGCAAGCACGGCAGCCAGCGTGGCGAGGCCGCGCGGCGCTGTCTGCGCCGGTGCAATGCAGGTGTCGATCACGTCTATGCGCAGCCACCGTTTGCAGAGGTGATCCACCACGGCTGATGACAAGGCCGGGACCGTGCTGGCCCCACAGACTGCGGTACGTCCGGTGGCGCTGAAAATGCCGTGCATCGACGCAGCAAAGTCACAGACAAAACGGCGCCCGTCCGCCAAGTCAACATAGTGCGCTCCTGCGTCCGCAGCAGCTTGGGCCACACGGTAGTCTTGTTGCTGAAACGGGCCTGCGGTGTGAATCAATAGTTCAATGCCGAGCTGTCGCAGCGTCTGGGCAAATCCCTGATCCTCGAAGTCAATGGCGACAGCCTGGATTTCTGGGCCAAGTTCACTTGCCAAGGCTGTCGCGCGCCGGTGATCGCGCCCGCCAATCACGAGCTGGATCAACGGATCACCGGCTAGTGCACGACAAATCCGCGACCCGAAATTTCCGTAGCCTCCCAAAACCAGTGTCTTCAACGTCGCAATCCTTTTGTTCCATCGTCGGTACGATGGTGTTTGAGTTTGCCTCGATTATCGACGCGTCATCAACAGTGCCACGGAAATTCCGGGATAAAGGCAGTAGTGCAAGCTCGTGTTCGCTTCCTCAACCAAACCCCGTGACGGCCACGAGTTGAAATGGTGCTGATGCTGTTGTCTTGCGTGCTCCGCTGTCCTTCTACCCTACTTTTCTCAAACATCCCTCCATGACCAACCTCTCCACCTTCCCCATCACCCAAAAATGGCCCGCCCAGCACCCGGACCGCATCCAGCTTTACTCGCTGCCGACGCCCAACGGCGTGAAGGCGTCGATCATGCTGGAGGAAACCGGGTTGCCTTACGAGCCGCATCTGGTGGACTTCGGTAGCAACGACCAGACCTCGCCTGAATTCCTGTCGCTCAATCCAAATAACAAGATTCCGGCCCTGCTGGACCCGAACGGGCCGGGCGGCCAGCCGCTGGCTTTGTTTGAATCGGGCGCGATCCTGATCTATCTGGCCGAAAAGAGCGGGCAGTTTATGCCGCAGGATGCAGCGGGTCGCTACGAGACGATTCAGTG
>JANNMM010000288.1:0-11231 GCA_031397915.1 Rhodoferax sp.
CAAACAAGAGCGAAATTTTGCGCAAAGCGCTCCAACTCTATCTCGCGGCGCGCGATGGCAAGGCACGAGGATTGACGATCGGCCTGGTGAAACCTGAAACGCGCTTAATGGAAACTGAAATCATCGGTCTGTGAGCCAGCTTGATCTGGGCAATCCGCCGCCGGGCCACAAATACAGTGTATCGGTTGAGCGTGAAGAACAACTGGCAGAGCGCATCAAACTCAAGCGCAACCTGGCCATCGATGCCGGTGACGCGTTCAACAAGTCCAACGAAGAGTACCAGGCCTTGCTGGGGCGCTTGCTCAGCGCCACACCCACCGCCAAGCTGGCCGAGCAGCGCAAAGACGTTGAGGTTCTCACCGCAGAATTCACCGCCGGCCGCGTGAGCGAGCAGATCTACCTCGAAGCGCTGAACGCGAGACTTGAGCTGGCGGGCGAAGGGTTCAAAAAGATGAGCACTTTCGCCGAGCAGGCCGCAAAAAACATACAAGACGCGCTGGACGACACCCTGGCCAACGCCTTCCAAGGCAACTTCCAGAACATCGGCGACAGCTTCACCAAGCTGATCAACCGCATGGTCGCCGAAGCCGCCGCGGCGAAAGTCACGGAGAACCTCTTCGGCAAGCGCGACAAGGATGGCGGCAGCAGCACCGGCGGGGTGTTGAATGGCGTTTTGGAGAAAGCTTTCGGCAGCCTCTTCAGCTTTGACGGCGGCGGCCACACCGGCATGGGCGGGCGCTCGGGCGGCCTGGACGGCAAGGGCGGCTTTCTGGCCGTGATGCACCCGCGCGAGACCGTGATCGACCACACCCGCGCCAGCAGCGGCGGCAGTGCCAACCAGGTGACCATCAACATACACCAATCCTTCGCCCCAGGCACCACCCGCGCCACAACCTTGCAGGCCGCAGCAGACGCGCGCCGCCAGCTTGAATACTCGGGGCGCAACCTGTGAGCATCACAATTTATGCCGACGTGATTTTTCCGGCAAAGATCATCATTGGCGGCGCGAGAGGGATCGCAGCGCCGTTGAGGATGTAGGGGTGCATCCCGGACGGGCTGGCGCCTGGCCGTGGTTGCTGTAGTGGTCGCCATTCTTGCTGGAAATGGTGACGGCGTGCAAAGATAGGTGTGCAGGTGGTCCTGTGAAGCACTAACTATCGGCGTCGCCACAGGGAAGCCACCTTCGGGTGGCTTTTTTGTGCTCGAAAATTGCTGAGAATTCCAAACTTTTTGCTGCGTCGTTTGGTGTATATTCGCGCCTAGCGGCGTCTGAATTTGGCCTGTTAATCCGTAGGTCCCTGGTTCGAGCCCAGGTTGAGGAGCCAAAAAACGACAAGAAACGAATCATGCACTTGGGTTAACAGCCCAGGTGCTTTTTTTATATCTATTTACAACTATTTTCCTGTACATATTAGCGGCATTCAGTCACGTATTTATTGAGTTGAAAACTACTATTTTCATAGTTAAGATGAATAATTAGTAGTGTTTTTTAAGTTTTAAATATGTATTTAACGATTTTAAAATTTGCTTGGCATTCGACCCGCTTTCACAATGGCTTGATGTAAGAATTTTGGGTCAAGGACGACCATCGTCATGACATCGCGATCACGTCTGCCTCCTGGCTCTTTTCAGAATGCCGCGCAATGGCATACTCCCTGCCAATCCCAACCTCATCGACACTGAATTGGACCCTCGCCAGCTAGCCGGCTTCGATCTCGCCCAGGCCTTGCGCGATGCCCGCGAGCGCACCTGGGCCTGGGTTGACGACCTGACAGACGCCCAGTGGCTGCCGCCCTGCCAGGCTGGCGTGAACCCCATCGCCTGGGAACTGGCGCACATGGCCTGGTTCGCGGAGTACTGGACGCTTCGAGCGCCACATGGTCGTGACGCCCAGGGTTTCGCCAGCAGCTCCGTGCCGCCGCGTTTTGCAGGCCCCGACGCCCATTTCGACTCGGCCCGCCTGGCCCATACGGCGCGTTGGACGACGCCGCTGCCATCACGAGCTGGGCTCAAAGACCGGCTGGCGGCACAACTGGACGCCAGCCTGGCAGTGTTGCCGTCCCGTGCCGACCCCTCAAGAACATCGCTGGATAGCGATCTGTACTTCCACCGGCTTGCGCTTTTTCACGAAGACATGCACGCCGAGGCCTTGTGTTGGCTGCGATCTGAACTCGCCTATCCTGCACCAACGGGTGTCGCGCTGGTGCCGCTTTCCGGGACAAAAAGCCTGGCCGTGCCAGGGGGTCAAGTCGCCATCGGGAAAAGCCGGAGCATCTTGGGATTCGCTTTTGACAACGAGCGTGATGGCCTGTGTGCCACCGTCCCGCCATTCGAGATTGACGCCAACCCGGTGAGCGCCTTTGACTACAGCCGCTTTGTCGACAGCGGTGGTTACGACATGCCAGCATATTGGCCTGGTCCAGCAGGGGCATGGCGCGCAACGTTTCCGCTGCGCCACCCCCAAAAATGGCGAAAAAACGCAAAAGGCACCTGGGAAATGCTGTGGTTTGACACCTGGCTGGTTTTAGACGGGGATCTGCCGGTGATCCACGTCAATGCCTACGAAGCCGAGGCCTATTGCCTATGGGCGAAACGCCGCTTGCCCAGCGCGGCCGAATGGGAATGCGCCGCCCTGTCGGCACACGGTTTTCTTTGGGGCAACTCGGTTTGGGAGTGGACCACCGATGCGTTCCAGCCCTACCCCGGCTTCACAGCGGGGCCTTATCGCGAGTACTCCCAACCCTGGTTTGGCAACCACCGTGAACTTCGGGGTGGCGCTTTCGCGACGCACAAGCGCATGCACAACCCGCATTACAGGAACTTTTTCCTGCCGCAACGCTCGGACATCTTTGCCGGTTTCCGGACAGTTTTTCCCTGAAAATCGGACCATAACAATTCAGCGAGACAAACCGTTTGCATGCTTCAATCGCTCCTGGAGGCCCTTTGCAGCCCGACCGCCGTCTCCTGATGGTCGGCATGGCCGGAATCTGCGGCTTGGGAACTGGCCTGCTGGGCGGGTGCACGCTCGCGCCTGACGCAGACCACACAGACGTGGAAGCACCCAAAACCGTTGCGATGGCTCGCAAGCCACGCGTGGCCTGGGTCTTCAGCTCAGGTGGGCCGCGTGGTTTTGTCCATGTGGGCGTCATCAAAGCGCTTGCCGAACTCGGCCACAAGCCTGATTTGATGGTGGGCGCCTCGGTCGGTGCGCTGGTGGCTGTCGTCTACGGCTCGGGGCGTACGGCCCCTGAAGTTGAACAAATGGCGTTGGAACTGCAATTGACGGGGCTGGGCCGTTACGCAATGGGCGGCTCCGAGCGGCTCAGTGGCGCGGCCATTGCCGACCTGGTTCGCCGCGAGGTCGGCGGCAAGATGCTCGAGCAGTTGAGCACGCCAGTGGTGTGTGTGGCTGCTCGCCGCGGAGATGCAGCCGTGGTCGGCTTCAACGCAGGCGACACCGGTTTGGCGGTGCAGGCCAGCAGTGCCATCGAAGGTCAATTCACGCCCGTGAGAATCCGCGGTGAACAGTATGTTGACCCGGACCTTTACCAACCGCTTCCCGTGCGCATTGCGCGCCAGCTCGGTGCCGCGCGCGTGTTGGCCATCGACGCTTCTGCCCACGAAGAAAAAGCGCCTGCTGGCGCGGACCGCTACCGGGCCTCCGATTTGCGCAAGCGCGTCTTGACAGAGGCGGACGCGCGCGCGGCCGACTTGACACTTCATCCCGAGTTTGGTTATTGGGTCAATCTTTCCCGGGAATTCCGCGAGCGCGCCATTGCGGCCGGATACAAATCAACATTGCAGGCGGCCGCGAAGATAGCGGCTGTACACGCATGAAAATTTCATGAAAAAAAACACGACACTGGCCGTCTTCAATTACGACTTTGACGCCATCGGGTTTGCCCGTGCGGCCCGCGCAAATGGGCAGATGCCACCAGACCAAGCCGGTTTTGACCTGTTCTCCTTTCCGAGCAACGCGCAACTCGCATTTTTCGATATTGAACGCATGGTTGACCGGCTGGCAAAACGTGCCGCGTTGGCCGGCTGGCAGGCGGTGGTGTCGAGCCAGGAGCAGTTTGGCGCATTGACGGCGGCACTGCTCGCCGAACGCATGGGCTGGCCGGGCACTTCCGTCAATGCGGTGCTCGCCTGCCAGCACAAGCTGTATGCCCGCGACGTTCTCAACCGCATCTGCCCCGAGGCCAGCATTGCTGCCCAGGTGCTGGACGCAGATTACGGGGCACCCATTCCAGAAGGCTTGCGGTATCCGGCCTTTGTCAAACCCGTGAAAGCGGCATTTTCGGTACTGGCGCAGGTTGTCAAGTCCCGAGATGAACTGCACCGGCACACCCGATTTGGCGCATGGGAGTTGTGGATCATCCGCCACCTCGTGGAACCATTTGAACGGGTGTTCCAGAAACGCATGCCTGGCAATCCCAGCGCGCACCGGCTGATGGTGGAAGAAACCGTCAACGCACCGCAGTACAACCTCGATGGCTACGTTTGGCAGGGCAAGGTGGAAATGCTGGGCGTCGTTGACGCCATCATGTATCCGGGTACCCAGGCCTTCATGCGCTGGGACTACCCCAGCCGCCTGCCCGATGTTGTGCAGCAGCGGGCGCAGGCCTATGCGCAAAAATTCCTGAGTGAAATTGGCTTCAACCACGGCCTCTTCAACATGGAGTTTTTCCACGACCCGGTCACCGACAAAATCACGATCATTGAGTTCAATCCGCGCATGGCCTCGCAGTTTTCAGATTTGTACCTGCGGGTGCGCGGCATCGACCTGCACGCCATCGCGCTGGTGCTGGCAAACGGACAACACCCGGACACCCTGAAAACCGTGACGCCTTCCGCCGGTGTCGCGTCCAGCCTGGTGTACCGCAGTTTCGAGCCTTCACACCCTATAAAGATGCCCAGCCGGCAGCAGAAATCCCGGGCTGCGGAGCAGTTCCCGGATGCACTGTTGATGCCCTTTCCCAAGGGCGAAAATGCCATTGAACGCGACTTCAAATGGCTGGGCAGCTACCGCTATGGAATCGCCCATGTGGGTGCGCGCGACTGGCCTGATTTGCAGCACCGTGCCGGCCAGTTGAGCGCTTTGCTGGGTTGGCCTTCGCCATTTTCCGAAGGTCTGACAGAAGAAAAACCACGACACGCGGTTCGGTCAAAATCGGCAAAACTGTCGCTGCTGACCGAGTCACTGAATCCCCTCATCTCACCCATTGGAGAATCCAAGACATGACTTCACTTCGACCCGCACTGACTGCGACTCTGGCCGTTTCCCTGGCTCTGTCGCTGGCAGGCTGTGCCGCCATTGATGCGCAAAACCCATCGGGCGCGTTGCGTCCCGTCAACGCAGTGGCCGATTCAGAAGACAGTCGCGTCATGCTCAAGGGGTCTGACGTCACAACCTACTTTACCCAGGGCAAATACACCCAGGGCAGCAACCAGTTCAAGAGCGTGTATGAGGGTGTGGTGTTTCGTTTCGCGTCTGCCGAAAACAAAGCCCTCTTTGACAAGGAACCAAAAAAATACCTGCCAGAGTATGGCGGCTATTGCGCCAATGGCATTGTGTATGGCATCCCGTGGGGCGGCGACGCCGACAGCTTTCGCATGATCAACGGCAAGCTGTACATGTTTGGCGGTATTGGCTCCAAAGAAGGTTTCGAGATCGACATTCCGAAAAACCTGGCGTTGGCCGACAAATACTGGAAAGAAGAAGTCTCCGGCAGCAACAGCTTTTTCCAACGCGCCAAACGACTGACTTTCCGCGTGCCACATTACCGCTCGGGTGAACAGCTTGCCGCAGATGTGGTTGCTGCCAAGGCCAAAAAGCCTTGAGTTCAACCCCAACCATCCCAAAGGAGCCCTCTTGAAATTCAATACCCTGCTGGTTCTCGCCGCAACTGCTTGGGCCGTCGGCGCTGCAGCCCAGCCCTACCCCAACAAACCGGTCAAGGCGATCGTACCGTTCGCTGCGGGCAGCGCCACAGACCAGATTGGCCGTGCCTTTGCCGCGAAGATGTCTGAATCCCTCGGCCAAACCATCGTTGTTGAAAACAAGGCCGGCGTCAACGGCATGCTGGGGGCCGATGCTGCGGCCAAATCTGCGCCCGACGGCTACACCATTCTGATCGGGACCAACAGCACCAACGCAGCGCTGAAGTTCCTGATGAAACAGCTGCCCTATGACCAGGACAAGGCGTTCGCACCCGTGGGCTACCTCGGCTCAGTGCCGCTGATCATCGCCATCAACAACGACGTGCCGGCCAAAAACCTGCGCGAATTCATCGATCTGGCGAAGGCTAAACCGGGTGGTGTCACGTTTGCCAGCGCGAGTACTTCGCAGTTGGTGTCGTCCGAAGTGCTTGCGAGCATGGCCGGGGTCCAGATGACCAATGTGCCTTACAAAAGCGGCCCGGCTGCGATGACCGACTTGATTGGCGGGCAGGTCATGATGTTCAGCGCAGACTTTGCCGTGACCTTGCCCCAGGTCAAGGGCGGAAAGATCCGCGGGCTCGCGGTGACCTCAAGCAAACGCTCGGCGGCGATTCCAGATCTGCCCACCGTGAACGAGGCGTTGGGCCTGAAGGACTACGAACTTATCGCCTATTTCGCCGTGTTTGCGCCCGCCGGGACCCCACCAGAGGCGATCGCCAAGCTCAATCAGGCCATCAACGCGGCTGCACAGAGCAAAGACATCCAGGAGAAATTCGCCTCACTCGGGTTTGCAGTGGAACCAGGAACGCCGGAAGCCTTGGCGCAGCGCAATCGCCTTGAAACCGCCAAGTGGGCGAAGGCTATCAAAGACGCCAAAATTGAGCCGCAATAATTATTCGGGGTAACCCAACGCTGGCTGGCTGTGCCCTTCGGCGGCTCGCCAGCCAGGGGGTTTGGTGAACAGGTTGGCCAGCATCGAGCCGACGTCGTAGCTCGGCCATGGTTTGCCCGGGAATTTGGCATCGTATTCTGCGCGAATGTCTTTTCCGGACTTGTAGTGCGGCACCTTGGACATGTAGGCTTTCAGGGATGCACCGCGCCAACCCTGGTCTTTGATGGCCGGCCACAAACGGTCCCCGTGACCGACGTTCCACGCAGGGTCCAATTGCCAAGCAGTTTGCCCCAAGACATCACCAAAAATAAACAGACGGCCATCGTAGATTTGCCATGCCGTCGGGTCACTGCCGAGTTTGATGGCAAACGCTGCACCACTCGCGCAGAATCCGCCGTATTGGGGTTCGTATTTGGCCGGGCTGGCTGCAAAAAGGTTTCTGCTTTCGAGGCTTTCAAAATAATAGGTGCGATCTGGCAGGCTGACTTTGTGTTCCGATCGCCCCCGCGTCGGCGAACCCTTTGTGAAATACGCCACGGGGTCGTAACCCAACAACATAACGGGTTCTGCATTTTGGTTGGGAACGGTCGCGTACGGCGTGCCGCAGGCTGCAAGCACGGCCAGCAGAATGGCAAGAACAAAGACTTTGAGCAGTTTCATGATTTCTCCCGTTTGAATTCCTCAGGGAGGGGCGACCCACCTCACCTCGATAGGTGTTGCCGGCTGATGTAGCTAACCGCATCGACCAAGGCCACCAACAGCAGCATCGCACCCAGAATAGTCGCTGTTTTGCCCATCTGGAACAACCCCATGTGAAAAGACAGCAGTTGGCCGAGTCCACCCGCGCCCACCACGCCCAAGACAGCCGCCGCGCGAATGTTGTTCTCCCAACGGTACAGGGTATAACTCATTAGTTGTGGCAGCACCTGCGGCAGCGTGGCAAAGAGGAAGACACGTCCATTCCCCACGCCTTGCACACGCAATGCGTCGCCCGGCCCGGGTGGCGCATTTTCAACCGCCTCTGCAAACAACCGGCCCAACACACCCGTCGTGTGCAAGGCCAAGGCCAAAGTGCCGGCAAAGGGCCCTAAACCCGCTGAAATCAGAAGAAGTGCGGCCCAAACCAGTTCCGGGATGGACCGCAGGGCGTTGAGCACCAGCCGCGTGGGCATGCGGCTCCAAGCTGCGTCAGCCGCGTGTGTGCGTGCGGCGGGCAACGCCATTGCAAGACCAGCCACAGCCGCCAAAATGGTTCCCAATGCCGACATGGCCAGGGTTTCCCAGGTGCCAATGGCAACCTTCCTCACGAACTCCTGTGAGAAGTCGGGCGGGAAAAATTCAGCGACAAAACGCCCCATGCTGCGCGCTGCCTCAAACGAAAAAAACGCGCTCCAACGCAGGTCCAAGGTCCAAAAGCTGGCCACGACCAACACGCACAAGCCAGCCGTGAACCAGCACGCTTTGCAGCGCGCATTGAACAACGGCGGCGGCAGCTTGTATGGCGCGTTGGCAGCGCGGGCTTGATTGAGCATGGTCTACCCCAAACTCCGGCGCAGCCAGGCACTCACGTGGTCAGCCAGGGCGACCAGGGCCATGAAAACCAGCAGCATCGTGGCGACTTCTCCCCCATTGAACATTTTCATGGAATTGTCTAATTGCTGCCCCAAGCCACCGGCCCCGACGAAGCCCAACACCACCGAAGAGCGAATGGCGCATTCCCACCGGTAAACCGTGTAACTGGTCAGCTCAGGTGCATTGCTGGGCAACAGCCCGTAAGAGAATGCCTGAAGCCTGCCTGAGCCGTTGCGCATCAGAGTCTCGGTCGCGTGGGTTTCGCCGCTTTCAAGAATTTCGCCATAGACCTTGCCCAACATGCCACCGTACGTCAGTGCAATGGCCAGCACCCCGGCAGTGGGCCCCAAGCCCACTACCCGCACAAACACCAGCGCCCACACCAACTCGGGAATGCTGCGCAGCACAATTAACAGCCATCGAACCGCCTGGCGAAACCAAAACGGTGCACGCGCCATGCGCCCTGACAGCGCCGAAACCGAGAGAACCCGAGTGGACAGCAGGGTCAACGGAATGGCCAGAACCAGCGCCAGGGTAATGCCAGCCGTGGCCATAGCCACCGTGCGCCAGGTTTCGCGCGCGACCAAGGCGAGAAATTCGAAGTCTAACGCCAGGGGCCAAAAAGTCGCGATAAATTGACTGCTGATCTTCAGGTTTTGCGGTTCCAAAAGCACCCAGGGCCGGAACTCTGTGCCAACCCCCAGGGGCCACAGAACCACAACGCTGGCAGTGATCCAGAAAACCCGGGAAAGCCAAGCCGGGTCGCGCGCGGGCGGCCTTCCAGTGGCTGGTGTTGCACCATTCATATCGCAGTTCGCTTCATCGGCAATGCATTACGGCGGGCAGCGGCACTGGCTCAGGCGTCATGTCAGGTGGCGCGGGAGCCGGCCCCCGCAATTCACTCTCGTATTGTTCGTAAAGCTTCGTCAAGCGTGCTTGTGTCACCTCACTGGCTGGCAGGTCGAACTCCAAAGCGCCCTCTCGCAATCCCACAACACGCGGGAAGTGCGCCAGCGCGACTTCCACCTGGTGCAAAGTAGTTACCAGCGTCACGCCGCGCTCTTGTGCACCCTCCAGCAAAGTGGCAATCGCCTGGCGTGAGCGCGAAGGATCCAACGCCGATAACGGCTCGTCAATGAGCCAGGCTTTGGCCGGCGCCAGCAGCGCGCGGGCGAGGCCCACCCGCTGGCGCTCACCGCCCGACAACCGATCCACGCGGTCGAAGAGTTTATCGGCCAAATCAAATCGATCCAGCGCATCGTAAGCGGCTGGAATGTCGTCTGGGTACAGCAAGGAGCGCACGCTGGCCAGAAGACTCATACTTGGCAGGCGGCCCGCCAACACCGCCGTTACGACGCGCTGGCGCGGCGGCAAAGGTGGCACTTGCGGCGCCAGAAAAAGATGGCCACGCAGGTTTTGCAAAGTGTGGCGTGCCAACTTCCATGGTGACTGGCCATCAAGCGTCAAGTAACCCGTCAGCGGCGGCAATGAGCACGCCAGCACCTGTAGTAGCGTCGTCTTGCCGGCGCCAGACGGCCCAATCACAGCCACTTGCTCGCCAGTGCGAATGCTGAGGTTCAGGGGTTTGAGTGCCGCAGCCGCACCCGCCCGCGCAGCCGGATGGCTTGCGCTGACACCTTGCAGTTCAAAGTTCAAACGTGCCTACTCATAGTTTTTGATGGATGGTTTGAGGGATGCAAGGCCAAGCTCATAACAAACCAGCGCTGCGGGCGGCCGATTCCAGGCCTTTGTAGTTTTCAGGCGTGGTCGCCAGGTAACGCGTGGCACGGTTGAGCTTGAGAATCTCTGCATGTTCAGGGTTAGTAGCAGTCAAGCCCAACAACGCTGCCTTGACTTTCTCTTGCTGGGCGATGGGCATGTCGGCGTGGACAGACCAGTTGTAGTTGAAGTAAGGTGGTGTTTTGAAAAACACGTCCACGGCCTTGGTGTCAACCTTGTTTTCGGCCACAAACTTGTTCCAGACGGTGATGTCCAGTGCAGCGGCATCGACTTTGCCGCTGACCACCGACGCAATGGTGGCATCGTGCGCACCGCTGTAAGCGATGCGACGGAAATCTTTTTCAGGATTGATGTTCGCTTGCAGTAAAAAGCTTCGCGGCATCAAGTGGCCTGAAGTGCTGCTCTGCGAGCCAAAGGAAACCTGCTTGCCCTTCATGTCGGCGATGGTTTTGATGCCTGAATCGGTTTTGGCAATGAATACGGATTGGAAACGCGTGTCTTCTTCGCGCTGGGCCAGTGGCACAATTTTACCGCCGGATCTCAGGCTCGCCTGCACGAACGTAAAACCACCAAACCAGACCAAATCAACCTTTTTGTTGACCAGCGATTCAACCGCTGCCGGATAGTCAGTAACCGGCGTGAACTCGACTTTAACCCCCAACTGTTTCTCCAGGTAGTTCGCCAATGGCGTGAACTTGCGTATCTGCTCAGTCGCAGCTTCCTCCGGGATGGTGGTGACGCGGAAAACCTGCTGCGCGTGACTTAAGGCGCCAAACGTGACGACGGCACAGGTCATCAACGCGCGAAAAGTACGGGAAGGTGAAAAGCTGACCATGATTAAACCCCTTGAACAGTTGAAAAAACGGGACTCCGATTAGACTCGATACGCGATTATTCTGCAGTGACAGGGGTTTGAAGAACCCTGTCGCCCACCCCTTGTAATAAGTGCAGCCATGCAGCGACCAAACCGGTTTGCCGTGCACCTGCCCCTTCCATCCAAAATTTCATGCATGAGCGCAACAAACCTCGCGTCCTGATCGTCACGCCCGCAGCAGCCAAGGCCAACAACGGCAACTGGCAAACC
>JANNMM010000346.1:0-5134 GCA_031397915.1 Rhodoferax sp.
CATCACCGAGCGGGGCAGCGGCCCGCTGGTGTTGCTTTGCCATGGCTGGCCAGAGCTGGCCTATTCGTGGCGGCATCAGATGCCGGCGCTTGCGCAGGCGGGTTACCGCGTGGTGGCGCCCGACATGCGGGGCTACGGCGGCAGCTCGGTGCCGCACGCCATCGCCGAATACGCCATCACCGATCTGGTCGGCGACATGGTGGCGCTGGTGGCGGTGCTGGGGGAGACGCGGGCTTGCATCGTCGGGCACGACTGGGGCGCGAACGTGGCCTGGAGCGCCGCGCTGTTGCGGCCGGATCTGTTCACGGCTGTCGCCGCGCTGAGTGTGCCGCACCGGCCGCGCAACCCGGCGGCGCCGCCGCTGGCCCTGCTGCGGGCGGCGGGGCTGGCCGATTTTTACTGGTTCTACTTCAACCGCGAAGGTGAGGCCGAGGCCGAGTTTGAGCGCGACCTTGAATCCGCTTTGCGCAAAGTGTTGGTGGGTATTTCGGGCGATGCGCCAAACCCCGCCGGGGGTGACCACAGCCGCACGCTGAACGTGCCCGCCGGGCGCGGGTTTCTGGATGGCCTGGTCGACCCCCCCGAAATGCCGGTCTGGCTCAGCGAAGCAGACATTGCGGTGTACGCGGCGGCGTTTCGCAAAAACGGCCTGCGCGGGCCGTTCAACTGGTACCGCAACCTCGACCGCAACTGGGCGCTCCTGGCGCCGTTTCAGGGCGCCAAGGTGTTGCCGCCGGCGCTGTTCATCGCCGGTGACCGCGATGCGGTGATTGCGTCACCCATGGGCAAGCGGGCGCTGGAAACGCTGGAGGCCAGTGTGCCGAATCTGCGCGGCAAAGTGTTGATCCCTGGCGCCGGGCACTGGATCCAGCAGGAGCGGCCTGCAGAGGTGAATGCTGCGCTGTTGCGCTTTCTGGCGGGAGACTATCCGGCGACCCAGTAAAAAGCCAAAAGTTAACACGCATGTTAACTTTTGTTCACAAAACCGCTGTTTTTGCTAAATCATAAGAAAAATAGCATTCAAGTCACGTGAAATATTAATAGTTAGCTATATATTAAGTAGCAATCGCGTTGGCGCACGTCCCACACTGTGAAGCACCGGGCTGGCCATTCACTTCTGTCGAGTCGTCAGAAACCGCTGACAGCGCTTCGGCTTTCCTTCTGACTGACGATGCGGCCTTCATTTCAGATGATGACGTCTCCACAGGCCTGATCCAAGGAGTTGCCATGTCCCGTTTCGCCATGCAAAAAAACCACGTACTCCCATCGCCAGAGCCGGCGCCCGACGTGCAGCCGTTGCCGCTTGACCCCGAGAAAAGCCCTACGCCAGACCTGTTGCCCGATGACCCGGACCGGGACGGCGTGACGCAGCCGGTTGCGTGAGTTAACACTGCGGCGAATCGCACCATGCGCTTCGTCAGCCTGTTCGTTTTGCTGGGCGTTGCAGCCGCTGCATCAGTTTCATCGGCTTTATCGGTTGCGCGGCCATTTGATCCGGTCGCGGTGGACCGTTTCATCACTACCCAGATGGCGCGCCATCACATTCCCGGCTTGGCGGTGGCCATCACGCACGGCGACCAGGTCGTCTTTCTTCGCGGCTACGGCGAAGCGCGCGAGGGCGAACCGGTCACCGGCAAAACACCGTTTCGAATTGCCTCGCTGAGCAAGGCGTTCACCGCGACGGCGGTGCTCCAGCGTGTGGAAGCCGGGCAGATCGAGCTTGACGCGCCGGTAGCGCGCTACTTGCCAGGATTCGCACTGGATGGCTCGTCGGTGGCCGAGCGAATCACCGTGCGCCAATTGCTCAACCACACCAGCGGCCTGGCCGACGCGGGTTTTGTGAACAGCCTCAACGGCCAGCAACAAACGCTGGCTGACCGGGTGGCCAGCCTGCGCCACGCCCGCCCACTTGACCCACCCGGCACGGCGTTTCATTATTTTGACCCGAACTACCAGGTGCTGGCGCGCCTGGTTGAGGTGGCAAGCGGACTGGCGTTTGACGAATACCTGCAGCAACACGTCTTTGCGCCGCTTGCCATGCGCGACAGTGCCAGTTCGCTGACCTCTGTGGTGCCGGCCCAGCTCGCTGCGCGTCTCGCGCAAGGCCATATCGTGGCCTATGGTGAGGCGCTGGCGCTGCCCGAGCTCTCCGGATTTCTCGGCGGCAGCGGTGGTGTTGTCTCCACCGCTTCCGACATGGCGCACTTCCTGATTTCGCAGGGCAACCGGGGCAAATACTCGGGGAACCGTGTTTTGTCACCCGAGGGCGTTTCACTCATGCAAACCCCGCCAGCGGGTGTTTCCAGCACTTATGCGATGGGGTGGGTCGCGTCGAAGGTGCATGGCACACGCTCGTTTGAACACAACGGCATCCTCTCCACGTTTTACGCCGACGCCGTATTGCTGCCAGAGCGGGGCTTCGGCGTTGTGCTGCTCTACAACGCGTATGCACTTACCGCATCCACAGGGGCCTTCCCTGAAACAAAAAACGGAGTCGTCGCACTGCTGCTGGGTCAGGCGCCCGGCGTTGGCAAGGTCACGCTGCCCTGGCTGGGACGTGGACTTGCGGCATTGTCGGCGCTGGTGGTGGGCCTGGCGATCTGGAGCCTGCTGCCGCTGCCCCAATCCACGCCGCGTGCGCTCAATGCACCCCGCTGGAAGCGGGGGTGGGGCTTGATTTGGCCACTCGCGCCTGCGCTGTTTCTGCTCGGGCTGCCACGCCTGCTGGTAATGCAAACCGGGCGCTATTTTGATCTTGAGATGCTGGCCCGCGCCATGCCCGAGTTGGTCATTTTGCTGGGTGTGTGCGGCGTCGTGGGTTTGTTTCATGTTGTCACACGTCTCGCAAAGAAAATAGGCCCTGTGGGTGCCAGCGCACAGATGAAACGGCCGCAATTGCCGCCTACTGGCACTTTTTAAAAGCCACCCCCATGCCGTCAACCCAGTGGAGCGCAAAGCGCAAACGCCAGTACCAGCATATCAAGGACAGCGTGCTGGCTCGCGGCCAAAGTGAGCCATTGGCTGAAGAAATCGCCGCCCGCACCGTCAACAAGGAGCGCGCCCAGCATGGCGAGTCTGTAGAGGCCAGTGATTCATCGCTCAACGACATGCCGGCCAGCCGGCGCGGCGGCTTGCGGTCTCATCTGGGTGCCGGCGGGCGCACCGTGGCGCAACTTCGCAATGATGCGGGGCAGCGTGGCATCAAGGGGCGATCAACCATGAACAAAGCGCAGCTGACGCAGGCTCTCAAGCACTGATGCGACGGGACAAATATCTTCCTGTGTAAACGTAAGTGCAATCTCAAACCATTGTGAATTTAAGGAGTGAATGTCATGAGTTATATCGACGGATTTCTGATTCCCGTGCCCGCAGGCAAAAAAGAAGCCTACCGCGCCATGGCGACGACAGGTGCCGCAATCCTGAAGGAATGTGGGGCGACGCGCGTTGTGGAATGCTGGGGCGATGATTTGCCCGAAGCCAAGATCACAGGTTTCAAACTCGCGGTGAAGACTGAGGGCGACGAGAACGTGGTGTTCTCCTGGATCGAGTGGCCCACCAAAGCAGCGCGGGATGAAGGCAATGCGAAGTTCATGAAAGATCCCCGGATGAAGGACTTCAGTGATATGCCGTTCGACGGCAAGCGAATGATTTTTGGCGGGTTCGCGCCGATGTTGGACAACCAGTAAACCATCATGCAAGTTCAAGCCTGTATCACCTTCGGCGGTCGGTGCGAGGAAGCGCTGGCGTTTTATAAACAGGCTGTTGGCGCAGAAGTCGGCACTGTGATGGCGGACGATGGCATGGGGCCAAGGCGGGACGGCATGCTGACCGACAAATTCGGCGTGCCGTGGATGGTGAATGTGGGAGCACCAACGCCCTGAGCCCGCACATCAGCCGAGGACTGATTCGGGCGAGCTTTCGATAAGCGGTGTTGGGAGTGGTCACTCTCGGCAAGCAGTCGTTACCAACTAGAAGGAGCAGAAAACCATGACTACCCATACAGGCAGTTGCCACTGCGGCGCCGTCGCCTTCGAAGTGGACGGGGAAATTGACAGCGGCCTTGCCTGCAATTGCTCCATCTGCTCCCGCAGGGCTTCACTCCTCTGGTTCGTCCCCAGAACAGCGTTGCGATTCAGGACACCAGAGTCGACCGCCAGCACCTACATGTTTAACAAGCACGTTATCAAGCATCGCTTCTGCGCAAAGTGCGGCATTCACACATTCGGCGAAGGTACTGATCCCAAGGGTAATGCCGTTGCAGCAGTCAATCTTCGATGCATAGAGAACCTCGACCTGAGCAAGGTTCCCGTGCATCAATTCGATGGAAAGTCGAAGTAGCCTTTCTGATGTGCCTTCACGTCAAACCAAGTCCTCAGTGGAGCGCTAAAGGCAAGCCATCAGGACTGGTCTGACGGTGCGTGGTAAACGTTCCCCATTCACCTTTCCCCGTTCACCTTTCCCCATTCACATTTCACCATTTATCAAAGGAATTCATCATGAAAGTTCAAGCCTACATAACTTTTGGCGGCCGCTGTGAAGAGGCGCTGGCGTTCTACAAAAAGTCCATCGGTGCCGAAGTCAGTGGCCTGATGCGCTGGAAGGAAAGCCCTGACGCAGACATGAAAGGGCCGCCCGGCTGGGAAGAAAAAGTCATGAACGCCTCCTTTCGCATTGGTGAAACGCACCTGATGGCAGACGACGGCATGGGCCCAGGAACGCCAGAGTTCAAAGGCATGACGCTGGCGCTGAGTGCGGCCAACGATGCCGACACCCGGCGTGTGTTTGACGCACTGGCCGAGGGCGGCACCGTTCAGATGCCGCTAGCCAAAACCTTCTGGACCTCGTCTTTCGGCATGCTGAGTGACAAATTTGGCGTACCGTGGATGGTCATGACGGAGTCAGCATCGTGACTGCACAAGTGCTGTTGAAGCCAGCCGCCGAGATGGTGAAGAAGAACGCCGCTCATGTCCTGAACGAAAGTAAAGCGTACCGGCAGGCGCGCGATGCGTTGCTGGCCGAAGAGATTGAGCTCAGGCGCCACATCGTGCGCGTTGCAGAGCAGCGCCGGGCGCTGCCGCCCGGAGGCGAAGTCACGAAAGACTACCGCTTCGAGGGCAAAGACGGCGCCGTCGGC
>JANNMM010000366.1:0-4933 GCA_031397915.1 Rhodoferax sp.
CTGCGCTTTCACGGCCTCGTCCATCAGGTGGTAACCGGTGCCCGCGCTGATGCCAATGTGGCCTTCCTGCTGGTAGGTGCCCAAATTCCAGTGTTCGGGTGCGCCGCTGTGCAAGCGCGGGTGCTGCGCGTTGACAAGGCAAATCCAGTCCTGTGCGAACAGGGTCTGCTGGTAGAAACCGGTGTCCAGCCCCGGCAGGTAACCCAAACCCAGATCGGCCTCGCCACTTTGCAACGAAGCGGCCAGGTTCGCGTCGATGCGACTGGCGGCCAGGCTGACCTTGGGCGCCAAAGCCCGCACATGGGCCAAGAGGCGCGGCAGCAGGGTGATGTGGCTCGCGTCGGTCATGCAGATGGCGAAGCGGCGTTGGGCGGTGGCCGGGTCAAAGGCAGCGCTGGTTTCCGAAATTCGCCGCAAGCCGCCGAGCACCTCACGCACGGTGGGTATGAGCGCTTCTACGCGCGGCGTGGGCAACATGCCGACTGCGGTGCGCACAAACAGCGGGTCGCCCAGCTGCAGCCGCATTTTGGCCAGCCAGATGCTCACCGTGGGTTGGCTTTGCCCCAAGGCCTCGGCCGCGCGGGTGACACTTTGCGTGCTGTAAAGCTGGTCCAGCAGGCTCAGGTGTTTGATGTCCAGCAGGTCAACACTGGGGTCCATCGCGCCATTTTCATTCAGACTATGTGAATACGCAATGATGATTATTAAATTCATTGCATTGTTCGAATACTCACTGGTCTTTAGCATCCCACCCATCCCTACCATTCCAACCCGCAGGAGACTTTGCATGCACACCCGAATTCGACAACTCAGCCTGATGGCGGCCTTGGCCGGTGCCCAGACACTGGCGTTCGCGCAAGGTGCGCCCATCAACATCACGGGGCTGGCCGAGTTGTCGGGCTCCGGCGCCACCGCCGGTACCAACTACGACAACGGGGTGAAGCTGGCTGTTGCCGAGATCAACGCGGCCGGCGGCATGTTGGGCCGCAAGATCAACTACACCACCTTTGACACGCAAACCCAGCCCGGCGTGGCCAAAGCGCTGGCCGCCAAAGCGGTGGACGCGGGCGTGCCGCTGGTGATGGGCCCGGTGTTCTCGGGCTCCATCCTGGTGAGCATGGCGGAAACCCGCCGCGCCGAGATTCCCAACATCATTGGCGGCGAAGCGGCTTCGATCACCCAGCAGGGCAACCCGTATGTGTTCAGGAGCTCGTTCACCCAAGTCTCGGCGATGCCCAAAGTCGTCAAGTACCTGACGGAAATCGTCAAGGCGCAAAGTGTCGCCATCATCTACGTGAACAACGACTTCGGCAAAGGTGGACGTGACGTGATCACCAAAGCCTTTGACGCGGCCAAGGTGAAAGTGGTGGCCGACATTTCCACGGAAGCCGGTCAGCTGGATTTTTCTGCCGCCATCCTGAAGGCCAAACAGTCCAACGCCGACGCCTTGTTCATCTACACCAATGAAGAAGAATCTGCCCGCGCCTTGAAGGAAGTGCGCAAACAGGGTTACGACAAACCGGTGGTGGGCGAAACCACCCTGGCCAATGACAAAGTCATTGAACTCGCGGGTGATGCTGCCAATGGTGTCGTCGCCCACGTGGGCCTCACACCGGACGCGCCCAATGCACCGGTGCAGGCCTTTGCCCGCAACTACCTGGCCACTTACAAATCCAAGGCCGACCACAATGCCATGAAGGGTTACACCGGCATGCACGCGGCCAAGGCGATTTTTGACAAGATTGGCAAGATCGACCCCAAAGCGTTTGCCGCTGCCATGAAGGGCGCGTCGATTTCGGCGAAGGACTATCCTGGCGTGTTGTTTGACGTGAAATACGACGACAAAGGTGACCTGGACCGCGAGAGTTTCATCGTCAAGGTGGTCGCCGGTAAAGCACAGGTGGTTGAGACGCTGCGGCCTGCGAAATAAGCCGCAGGAAAAGTTGTTCATGGCTGCGCCCGACTTCAACCATTGCCGCTACGAGATTGATGGCGCGGTCTTGACCATCACGTTGAACCGCCCGCAGGTGCTCAACGCCATGACGCCCGAAGCGCATTTTGAACTGGACGCGGCGTTCAACCGGTTCCGTGACGACGCGGCGCTGCAGGTGGCCATCATCACCGGTGCGGGCGACAAGGCGTTTTGTGTCGGTACCGATTTGAAGGCCTTGTCCGAAACCAACAACCACAAAAAGCCGTCCACCGGTTTTGCCGGCATCACCTCCCGCTTCGACTTGTTCAAGCCGGTGATCGCCGCGGTGAACGGCATGTGTCTTGGCGGCGGCGCGGAGATTGTGGCGGCGTGTGACCTGGCGCTTGCCGCCGACCACGCCGAGTTTGCGTTGCTGGAGCCACGGGTCGGTTTGGCCGCCTTGGGCGGCGGCGCCTTGCAGCGGCTGGCGCGGCAGATGCCGATGAAAGACGCGATGAAACTGATTTTGACGGGCGAGCGCATCAGCGCCACAGAAGCCAAACGCATCAGCCTCATCAACGACGTGGTGCCGCGCGCCGAGTTGATGGCCCGAGCGCGCGCCTTGGCTGACACGATTTTGCTGTGCGCTCCCCTCGCCGTGCAGGCCAGCAAACAGGTGATGCTGCAAAGTTTCAACGAACCTGATTTGCAACGCGCGATGCACCAGACGTACGACGCTGCCGAACGCATGCTCAACAGCCAGGACGCCCTTGAAGGACCGCTCGCCTTTGCACAAAAACGCAAGCCGGTCTGGACCGGGCAATAAGATGAAGGTTTGTATCCTGGGCGCGGGCGCCCTGGGCTGCGCCATCGGCGGCACCTTGACCGAAGCCGGCCATGAAGTCTGGCTGGTCAACCGCGACGCGAAACATGTCGAGGTGATGAACCGTGTGGGCCTGACGATGCGCACCGACGGTGTAGACCGCATCGTCCAAGTGCGCGCCGCGACCCATGCCAACGGTGTTGATTTGTCCAGCGGCCCGGTGGAACTGGTCATCGTGCTCGTCAAATCGTTCCACACCCGCGAAGTGATCGAATCCGCCTCAAAGATCATTGGGGAGCACACCGCAGTGCTCTCGTTGCAAAACGGCGTCGGACATGAAGACGTTTTGGCCGCCGTGGTGGGGCAAGCGCGGGTGCTGGCCGGCAAAACCTACGCGGGGGGCGTGTTGCTCGGGCCCGGCCACATCATCGCGGGCACCGCCGGCAAGGAAACCATCATTGGCGAGTTGACAGGCCAGGCCAGCGAACGCACGGCCCGTATCGCGGAGGCCTTCAGCCAGGCGGGCCTGGCCACCACGGTCAGCCACAACATCATGGCGACGATTTGGGAAAAGCTGTTTGTCAACGTGGCCACGGGTGCGCTATCGGGCATCACCCGCCTGACCTACGGCAATTTGTACCAGGTGCCCGAAGTCGAAGCCTGTGCCGTGGCCGCCGTGGCGGAAGCGATGGCCGTGGCCAAAGCAGCCGGCATTGCGGTGACCACCACCGACCCGCGCGCGCCCTGGCTAAAAGCTGCGGCGGGCTTGCCGTTTGAATTCAAGGCCTCGATGTTGCAAAGTCTGGAGGCGGGCTCTGTGACTGAGATCGACTTTGTCAATGGCGCGGTGGTCGAGCAGGGGCGAAAATATGGCGTGCCGACACCCGTGAACCAGACGCTCGTTGCCTGCATGAAGGGCATCGAAATGTCAGCCCCCCACGCTTGCCGCTTCGCGTGCTGCGCTGCCCCCCACAGGGGGCCGTGCCTAGCTTGGGGCGGCCCGGCGCGTCGGCGAACTTCACTTGAATAAACATGAGTTTCCACCTTGACCTACACCAAAAAATCCTACGTTGAACACGTCGCCATCCGCGTCAAAGACATCCACTGGCACATCAACTTCTTTTATGAGGCGCTGGGCATGGACGTGCGTCAAATTGAAGGCGAGCCGTCGGACCCCAAGCAGTATTGGACGCTGGGCGGCATGCAATTTATCAGTTCGCCGGACTTTGTGGCGCCGCCCAGCAATGAACAAGGCTGGCTCGCGCACCTGGGTGTGATGGTCGAAGACCTCGAATTGGCGATTGCCGAATGCATGAAATTGGGCGCTACCCCGCTGCACCAGGGCCGCAACTGGCTGCAACTGCCCGACGGCCTGGCCATCGAACTGATGCAGGCCGCGCCGCACAGCGTGGCCCAGGCGCTGAAGGTCAACCCGCGCGCGAAGGACTAAACCATGCCCGCCCTGAAAATCGATTTCAAAACCCCGGAAAAATACTGGGACGACGCCCGCGTGGGCGACGAATGCGTCAGCCCAACCTACGAAGTGACGTCGGAACGTATTCACGCCTACGCCGAACTCACGGGCGACTTCACACCCGTGCATGTGGACGAGGAATACGCGCGCAAGTCGCACTTCGGGCGGCGCGTGGCGCATGGGCTGATGGGCCAGTCGGTCGCCGATGGCTTGAAGACGCAAAGTGAATACCGCTTCCTTCCCGGCATGTCGCTGGGCTGGACCTGGGATTTCTTGCTGCCGATCTACATTGGCGATGTGCTGCGCGTGCGGTTCAAAGTCGGCACCATGCGCGCGAGCCAAAGCAAGCCGGGCTGGGGCATTGTGGTGTTGCCTTCCGAATTGCTCAACCAGAACGACCAGGTGGTGCAAAAGGGCGAACACCGCTTGATGATTCCGCGTCGGCCCACATCGGCAGGTACTTGAGCCCCGTGAATTGCATGACCTTTCTTTGAGCCAATCGTACCCATATTGGGGTTTATCGATTCAAAAGAGGTGAAATAGCCGTTCATAATCATTTGTACTTCGTAATATGTTTAATTAATATGCATAATAGTATCAAATAATATAGCAAAATATTAATATTTTACTTGACTTGATATCAATTTAAATTTAGCACTATGAGTTCAGAAAATAAAATTCAGAATTTACCCCTCAAAGGTGTACGCGTCATCGACTACAGCCA
>JANNMM010000008.1:0-3347 GCA_031397915.1 Rhodoferax sp.
GAGCGCGGCACCCACTTCAAACAAGGGCAGGAAGGCTTTGGCGTCAAAGTTGTCGCCGATGCGGATGATCTCCAGGTCACACACCTGCACGCCCGTCGCCTTCTGCACAGCCAGGGTTTCGCGCAGCACTTCGGGCTTGCCGACCATGTGTTGTTGCGGCCCGCCAGGCATGTTGGGCAGCAGGCGAAAACCGACCTGCTGGTAACCCAGGTCGGCGGCCAGTTGCATCGCCCCGGGGGGCGTCACGAGGCAGGAGGTGAGGTAAGCGAGCGAATACACACGTTTCATGTCCGGGGCTCCTAAACCAGAATTTGGCTCTTGCCACTTTGCGCTGCGTCGCGCACAGCCAATGTGGCGACCAATGTGCCCACACCGTCTTGCGCGCTGCACAGCGGCTCTTCGCGGCCTTCGATCACCGCCTTGAAATGTTGAAGCTGCAAAGTGTAGGCATCTTGCTTGTGAACAAAAGTTTTCTCAAGCGTCATCTCCTTGTGCCAATGGCGCTCGCCCCTGTAGCTGAACACTTCCAGGTTTGGCAGCGACATCGAACCCTGCGTGCCCATGAGGAAGTGTGACTGCACCTCCTGGCGTGGGTATTGGTCTTGCTCGTTGGCGCAGAAGTCCCAGCAGAACGGCCCGGCTGCGCTGTCAGAGACCACCACCGTGCCCAGCGCGCCGCTGGCGAATTTCAAAATCGCAGCGGCCGAGTCTTCAATCTCGAAGCCGCGCACCTTGTTGCTGGTGAAGGCCTGCACTTCCACAATATCGCCTGCGATGAAGCGCAACATGTCGATGTCGTGTATCAGGTTGATCAAAATCGGCCCGCCGCCGGGCGCGCGCCGCCATTCGGCGTCGTAATAACTGTCGGGTTTGTACATGCTGGCCATGGCGTTGATGTTGACCAGTTGGCCAAGCCGGCCAGACTGTACGATCTCGCGGGCGCGCCGGTTGATCGGGTTGTGGCGGCGGTGGTGGCCCACCAGCACCGGCACTTTGAGGCGTTCCACGGCTTCGGCGAGTCTTCTCGCTTCTCCCACATCGTCGGCCACGGGCTTTTCCACCAGCGCCGCTGCGCCGCGCTCCAGGCAGTCAATGGCAAATGCCACGTGTGTCTGGTTGGGTGTGGCAACGATGGCGCCTTGTGGCTTGACCGCGTCAAGCATGCTGCGGTGATCGGCAAACCAGGGCACACCCACTGATTCGGCCAGGGCTTTGCCGGCCTCGGTCGGGTCGGCGATGGCGGCCAGTTGCAGGTTGTCGGCCAGGCCGATGCGGTTGACATGGGTGCGGCCGATCACGCCGGCGCCGATCAGGGCAATTGAAGTGGGGGTCATGGTGGTGGGCGTGTTAAATCAGGTTGCGCATAGCGCGCGCAGTTTCCTGCAGGATGGGCAAGACGCGGCGGACGGCGTTTTCGCTGCTTTCCTTGCCCATGGGCATGGTGACATTGAGCGCGCCGACCAAATCGCCCCGCAAGTCGATCAAAGGCACGGCAATGCCGCGCATGTCGAGTTCCAGCTGTTGCTCAGACACACACCAGCGCTGCGCGCGTATGAGTTCCATGTTTTTGCGCAGCCGGGCGGCGTCGGTGACAGTATGGGTGGTGTAGGGTTTGAGCGGATGGGCGTCGAACCATCGCGCCAGCCAGGCCGGGTCGCTTAGCGCCAGCAGCAACATGCCCGCCGAAGTGACCTGGGCCTGTACACGGGCGCCGACCACGTAGCCGGTGTTCATGTAAACATTGGAGCCGTTGCGCGCGATGTAAACAATGTCGCCGCCATCCAGCACACTCATAAACGACGTCTCGGACGTACCCGCCGTGACGCGTTGCAAAAAGGGCTGCACGATGCGCGGCAGCCGGGCCGATTCGAGGTAGGAATGCCCCAGGCGCAAAACGGCTGGCGTGAGCCAGAACAGTTTGCCGTCGGTAGCGGCATAACCCAGGTAAGTCAGCGTCAACAGGTGGCGCCTTGCGGCGGTGCGGGTCAAGCCGGTGCGGGCGCCGACCTGGGCCGCAGTGAGGCGCGGGTTGGCGTAGTCGAAGGTCTCGATGATCGAGAGGCCTTTTTGCAGACCGGCGATCCAGTTCTGCCGCGCGAGCGCCGGGCCCGGCGGGAGAGTCTGGGCCGGCAGGGGAGTGTCGGTGTGGAGCGCGGCGACCATGGCAAGCGAATGTTGGCACGTTGGTGCTTAAGTGATAACCCTTTTAACGACCAACTATCGCACAATTATGGGCGATTATCGTTCAATTCAGTGCAATTGCTGAACTGCGCAGGTCGCCCAAACCGATACAGTGCGCGTTGTCACGCTGTGCCCCATGCTTTATTCACCTGATGCCACCCATCAGATTCCATCCGAGGAGACATTTTCCATGCAAAAACGATTCGCTCTTAAATTGGTAGCGGCTTGCGCTCTGGCCTTGAGCGCCACTGCGTCTTTCGCCCAGGACACCATCAAACTCGCCACCATCGTCGAGCTTTCCGGTGGCGGCGTGGTCTCGGGTACCAATTTCCGTGACGGCATCAAACTGGCGGTCAATGAGATCAACGCCGCTGGCGGCATCCTGGGCAAAAAAATTGCCATGACCGAGATGGATACGCAAACCAACCCTGGCGTGGCCAAGGGTCTGGCGCAAAAAGCGATTGACGACGGCGCGTTTGCCATCTTCGGCCCGGTGTTCTCGGGCTCGATTCTGGTTTCGATGGCTGAAAGCCGCAAGGCCGAAGTGCCCAACTGGACCGGCGGCGAGGCTTCGGCCATCACCGCACAAGGCAACCCCTACATCTTCCGCACCAGTTTCGGCCAGGCCACTTCGTTCCCGAAAATCGCCAAACACATCACCAGCAAATACAAAACCATCGTCGTGATTTACCAGAACAACGACTTTGGCAAAGGTGGCCGTGACGCCATCGTGGCCAATTTGAAAGACAGCCCGACCAAGATCGTCGCAGAGATTGCCACCGAGCCGAACCAGCTTGATTTCTCCTCTGCCGTGATCCGCGCCAAAAACGCCAATGCCGATGCGACCTTCGTTTACGTGACCGAAGAAGAATCAGCCCGCGCCCTGCGCGAGTTCAAAAAGCAGGGTTACACCAAACCGCTGATTGGCGAGACCACCCTGACGGGCCAGAAAGTGATTGAGTTGGCAGGTGATGCCGCCACCGGCGCCTTCGCCCACGTGGGTTTGACCATTGACGCGCCGATTCCTGAAATGTTGGCTTTCAAAGCCAAGTTTTACAAGGCCTACAACTACTTCACCGACCACAATGGCATCAAGGGTTACACCGGCGTGTACACCATGAAGGCGGCGATTGAAAAAGCCGGCAAGCTCGACCGCAAGGCTGTGG
>JANNMM010000098.1:0-5248 GCA_031397915.1 Rhodoferax sp.
CGCGATTGTCTGAGCGAAGTGCAACGTAGCGAGTTTGAGCGACGGCCCCTTCGTTGCGTACTGCAGATGGTCGGCCGAAGGGCCTGCGGCAGTTGAGCGTCTGCGGCGCTGCGGGGGTTCGGGCCGACGGCCGCAAAGGCAAGGCCAAAACCCCGGCAATTTCGGTGTAGGCTACCCCCATGACCCAACCCGGCATTGACGCAGCCTCCCAACTCGCCCTGCGCCAGGTGTTGATCGACACCTACCACGAGAACGTGGCCTACCTGCACCGCGACTGTGAGGTCTACCGGGCTGAAGGGTTCAAGGCGCTCTCGAAAATTGAAGTGCGGGCCAACGGGCGCAGCATTCTGGCCACGCTCAATGTGGTGGAAGACGCGTCGATTGTGGGTTGCAGTGAGCTGGGCCTCTCGAAGGGCGCGTTTGCACAAATGGGTGTGCAAGACGGCCACTTGTCCACGGTGGCGCAAGCCGAACCGCCCGCTTCCATTGCTGACTTGCACCGCAAACTCGACGGCGAACGCCTTGGGCTGGATGACTTTCGCGGCATCATGCAAGATGTGGCGCACCACCGTTACTCCTCCATCGAGCTCACCGCCTTCGTGGTGGCGACACGGCGCGACGAGCTGGACCGCGAAGAGGTTTACTTCCTCACCGAAGCCATGATCGACGCCGGCCGGCGCCTGAACTGGCATGAGCGCCTGGTGGTGGACAAACACTGCATCGGAGGCATCCCCGGCAACCGCACTTCGATGCTGGTGGTGCCCATCGTTGCGGCGCATGGCATGTTGTTCCCCAAAACCTCGTCGCGCGCGATCACGTCGCCGGCGGGCACGGCAGACACCATGGAAGTGCTGGCCAATGTGGAACTGCCGTTTGAGCAGCTGGAGGAAATCGTGCGCAAGCATCGCGGCTGCCTGGCCTGGGGCGGCAGCGCCAACCTCTCGCCGGCCGACGACGTGCTGATCTCGGTCGAGCGCCCTTTGTCGCTCGATTCGCCGGCGCAGATGGTGGCCTCGATCCTGTCCAAAAAAATCGCCGCCGGCTCCAACCACCTGGTGCTGGACATCCCCATCGGGCCCACCGCCAAGGTGCGCTCCATGCCCGATGCGCAGCGCCTGCGGCGATTGTTTGAATACGTGGCCAAGCGCATGAACCTCTCGCTCGATGTGGTCATCACCGACGGCCGCCAGCCCATCGGTTTTGGCATTGGCCCGGTGCTGGAGGCGCGTGACGTGATGCGGGTGCTGGAAAACGACCCGCGTGCGCCGGCCGACCTGCGGCAAAAGTCTCTGCGCCTGGCCGGGTGCCTGATCGAATACAGCCCCGACGTGCGCGGCGGTGATGGTTTTGCCATTGCCCGAGACATTCTCGATTCCGGCCGCGCCCTGGCGCGCATGAACGACATCATCCAGGCCCAGGGCAGCAAAGCGTTTGACCATAACCACCCTGCGCTGGGCGCGCTCAGTTTTGAAGTGTGTGCCCCGCGCGCCGGTGTGGTGTGCGACATCGACAACCTGCAGCTCGCACGCATCGCCCGCCTGGCCGGTGCCCCGAAGGTGCAAAACGCCGGGGTGGATTTGTTGTGCAAACTCGGGGAAGAGGTGGCTGCGGGCGGTGTGTTGTACCGCATCCATGCCGGCATCGCCTCCGACCTCCAATTCGCCCGCCAGGCTTGCACCAAAGCCAGCGGTTACAAGATCGGCAGCCCGAGCGATGTGCCGCACGTTTTCGTGGAGTTTTAATGGTCCCTGCCGCCCCTGATGCAACTGAAGCCCCTGAATTGCTGCTGCATTTCGAAGACGAAACTGACAACGCCAACCGGATTGCAACCGCCGCCGGCATGGCGCTGGCCCGCGTTGAATGCCACCGTTTTCCCGATGGCGAGCTCAAGCTGCGCCTGCCCGAGCGCCTGCCGGCGCGGGTGGCCGTGTTGCGCACGCTGAACCAGCCGAATGAAAAACTGCTCGCCTTGCTGCTGGTGGCGCGCACCGCCCGAACACTCGGGGCGCGCCAGCTCACGCTGGTCGCGCCCTACCTTGCATACATGCGGCAAGACCTCGCCTTTCACCCCGGTGAAGCCATCAGCCAGCGCATCGTGGGCAGCTTTCTGGCCGAGCTGTTTGATGGCCTGATCACGGTTGACCCGCACCTGCACCGCGTGGCCACCTTGCAGGAGGCTGCGCCTGTAAAGAACGCGCGGGTGCTCAGTGGCGCACCCTTGCTCGCAGACCTGATTGCCGCAACGCGCCGGCGGCCGCTGCTGGTGGGGCCGGACGAAGAATCCGCCCAGTGGATCGCCCAGGCCGCCGAGCGCCACGGCTTCGACTTTGCGGTGTGCCACAAAATCCGCCATGGCGACCGCTCGGTCGAGGTTACGCTGCCGCAGGTCGACGTTCACGGGCGGGCCGTGGTGCTGCTGGACGACATGGCCAGCAGCGGCCACACCTTGGCCAACGCCGCCCGGCTGCTCCTGGCGGCGGGCGCCACCACGGTAGACGTGGCCGTAACCCACGCGCTTTTTGCTGACGGCGCAGTTGAGCTCGTCAAGGCCGCGGGAGTGACCCACCTCTGGAGCACCGACTGCATTGCACACGCCAGCAACGCCGTCAGCATGGCACCGGCCATCGCCGCGGCACTGGCAGGCTTGCCTTCCCTTACCATCGCCCCATGAAATCACCGCACGACCTGACCCAACGCACGCTGGCCGACGCATGGGCCGACCTCAAGGCCCACGCCGACGTCGGCCTGCCGCTACAGCCCGATGCCTACCGGTTGGCTTTTGCCGACCCCGAGTTCCTGCTGCGCCGCGAAACACGCGGCATCCGTTTCCAGCTGGAAATGCTCAAGCCCGACCTGGACCAGGCCGCACAGGGCATCGACAACACCATCGTGGTCTTTGGCAGCGCGCGTTTTCCGGCGCCCGAGGTTGCTGAAGCGGCCCTGCGCGCAGCGCAGTCAGGTGACGACGTGCAGGCCATCGCGCTGGCAGAGCGCGGCATGCGCAACGCGCAGCATTACGAGCAGGCGCGCCTGTTCGCCCGGCTGGTTGCCGCGCACAGCGAACGGGTGCCCAAGGCCGATCGCATGTTCATCTGCACCGGCGGCGGCCCCGGCATCATGGAGGCCGCCAACCGGGGCGCGCACGAGATGGGCGTGCCCACCGTGGGCCTCTCCATTGCGCTGCCGCGTGAGGAAACCCACAACCCCTTCGTCACCCCGACTTTGAGTTTCAAATTCCATTACTTCGCACTGCGCAAGATGCATTTCATGATGCGCGCCAAAGCCCTGGTTGCCTTCCCTGGCGGTTTTGGCACGCTCGATGAGCTGTTTGAAATCATCACGCTGGTGCAGACCCGCAAGGCTGCGCCGGTGCCCATCGTGCTGTTTGGTTCAGACTACTGGAATCGCCTGGTGAACCTGCAGGTGCTGGTCGATGAAGGCGCCATTTCCCCCGAAGACCTGGACTTGATCCGTTATGTGGACACGCCAGAGGCCGCCTGGCAGGTCATCTGCAATTTTTACGCGCTGTAGTTTTTACGCCCTCCCGCGCTGTGCAGCGGGCACGCGCTGCGGCATCAGGTGCGGCCCAGCGGCTCATTGAGCGTGGCGCAGTGCATCCCCCCGCCAAACCAGTTGGCGTGCCCGGCATCCATGAACTGCACCTTGCGCCCAGGGAACGCCGACTCAAAAATCCGGCGCACCTGGTTCTGGCGCGCAGGCGCAGTGCCATGTGGCACATAGTCGGGCAGCAACACCAGTTTGTTGGCCACGACAAAATTCAGGTAGCTGCTGGTGGCCACCTGGCGCACCGTGTCGCCATTTCGGCGCCCTTCCATGGCTGCAAATGAGGCCGCCGACCATTGGTCCGAATAGGCGATGTCGGCATCCGCCGCCAGGACGATCGGGCGTTCAATGGTTTTGGGCAACGGCACTTTCACCACACGCAAGGGCTTGCCGTCCTGGTCCTTGCTGGCCACCAGCACATCGTGGTTGGCCCGCATCCGCGCCTGATTCAGCCGCGCGACCGGGTGGCTGCGCGCCTCTGCATCATCTGCCCAGGCCAGCAACACCGTTCGCGGATCCGCAAAGCGCACGAATTCGTCGGTATGGCCACCGGTGCCCCAACCCACATAGGGACCGGCAATGGTGCTGCGGTGCAGTGGGTCGTGGGCCAGGCCATGCGGCAGCCAAATAATTTTGCGCACACCCGGCAGCCGCTTGATGTCGGCCTCAATGGCCGCAGGTGTCAGCTGCGGGTTTCGGTCGCGCCAAAGGGCGCTGTTGGCGATCAACAAACCCCGCCCGTTGGATTCGACCCCGCCACCTTCCATCGCCAGGCCCGACTGGAAGCTGGCCCAACCGTGCTGGTCGGCCAGCCAGCGGTCGAGCTCCCCGGCACCCGATTCGTCGGGGCGCTCGCATTCACCGGCGCGGTTGCTGCTGCCCTGCACAGTGCGGCGGCACCAATGGGCCCAGCCGTAATAGGTCCATTTGAAATCGACAATGAAGGTCTTGTCTTCACCATCCAGGCCAAAGACGGCGGCGTCTCGCACAAAAAAGGGTGCTCGGGCATCTTGCACAAACTGGATCTGGCCGACCTTGAGCCCGCGCCGTTGCAACAAGGCCCAGGCATCCGCTTGCGCCGAGGCGTCCCGCACCAGCATCTTGATGCGCACAAAAGGTGCCAGGGCTTCGGCCAAATGGGCGGTGAGGTCCTGGTGCCCGGCGTCATAACCCATCCAGACGGCAGCAGCGGCGTCAAAATCTGCGGCCAGGCGCGCTCCGGCAGCGGCAGGCGCATTGGCCGTGGCAAGCCGCCCGGCCGCCAGCGTGAGCAACGCCACACCCGCAGCTTGCAGATACCCGCGCCGGGTGTTCAGTAGGCCCAGGAAGTGGCCTGGATTTGGCATGGCGCCAGTATGCGGCGCTTTGACAGTTTTGGCTGGCAGAACCCTGTTGCAGGTGTTTGCAAATGCTTCCGTCCAGATGGGAAATTATTTCGAATGCTATTATTTTAATAGCAATAAGTCAATATTTCACGTGACTTGAGTGCCAAAACAATACAAATAATCGGGATTTTTGAGGTTTTTTATCCATTTGTTAACATGGGTGTTATCTTTTTCCATTGACTCAAAATTTCAAGGCCCGGGCGCCCTGAAGCAGGAGATCGACGCAGGCGAGAGGGAAACTACGCTGCCGTGCGCAGCCGCCAGGCCGGACGTGCACCCGCGCCAACGGCAGCCGCCAC
>JANNMM010000026.1:0-3172 GCA_031397915.1 Rhodoferax sp.
TCGCCCTGGATCAACGCCGGCCTGAAGAAACTCACCAGTGAGACCGTGTGGGTCAACCTTCCGCCGGCGCGCATTGAGGTTTTTGCCGGACCTCAGAGGAGCGCTGAATCACGCCCGTTTGCAAGCGTAAAAAATTGGTAGGGCGTGTAGGACTTGAACCTACGACCAAAGGATTATGAGTCCTCTGCTCTAACCAACTGAGCTAACGCCCCAAACCAGTGTGGATTGTAAAGGGCGCCTCAGCGCTGGTGGCTCAGCGCATTGCTCACCAATTTTGAAGTGATGTCAACAATCTGGATCATGCGGTCATAGGCCATGCGCGTGGGGCCGATCACACCGAGCGTGCCAACGACCTGGCCGTCTACCTCATAGGGCGCGCTCACGATGGAGAGATCTTCAAACGGCACCACCTGGCTCTCACCACCGATGAAAATGCGCACCCCTTCGGCGCGGCCTGCCACGTCCAGCAGCCGCATTAACTGCGCTTTTTGCTCAAACAGCTCAAACGCACGGCGCAGGTGACCCATGTCGCTGGAAAAATCGGCCACGGCAAGCAGATTGCGCTCGCCGGAAATCACCACTTCGTCTTTGGACTCGGTGATGGCGTCTGAACTCACGTTCACGGCCGCTTGCATAAGCGAAGCAATCTCCGAGCGAAGGCTCTCGATTTCGTTTTGCAAGCGTGCCCGCACCTGCTCGATCGCCAGGCCAACATAGTGGGTGTTGAGGTAATTGGCGGCTTCCACCAGGTTGGACTGGGTGTAGTCCACCTCGGTGAAGATGACGCGGTTTTGCACGTCGCCGTCGGGCGAGACGATGATCACCAGAATGCGTTTCTCCGACAGGCGCAGAAACTCGATATGGCGGAACACTGACGTGCGCCGGGGCGTCATCACCACGCCGACAAACTGCGACAGGCTCGAGAGCAGGTTGGCCGCGTTCGAGATCACCTTTTGCGGCTGGTCCGGTGCCAGGCTCTGGGGCGAGATCTGCCCGTGGTTGACGGTGAGCATGGTGTCGACAAACAGCCGGTAACCCCGCGCTGTAGGGATGCGTCCGGCCGAGGTGTGGGGGCTGACGATCAGTCCCAGCTCCTCCAGGTCAGACATCACGTTGCGGATCGTGGCGGGCGAAAGCTCCAGCCCGGAGGCACGGGAGAGCGTGCGCGAACCCACGGGCGTCCCATCGGCAATGTAGCGCTCAACGAGCGCCTTCATCAACAACTTGGCACGGTCATCCAGCATCGCTTCATTTTAGTGATGTAATTTGCGGATGAACCCCAAATTCCGGCAGATTGCGCTGATTGGCAAATACCAGGCCGTGTCGTCGGGCGCAACGGGTGCGAGCGCCCGCAACGGGCTGGAGGAGATTGCCGGGTTTCTGCTCAGCCAGGGCTGTGAGGTCACCTTTGAAAAAGACACGGCGGCCAATATGGGTGTGGGCGGCTTTCCCATGCTGGACCTGGCCACGATTGGCGCACGCTGTGATCTGGGCCTGGTGGTGGGCGGAGACGGCACGATGCTGGGCATAGGCAGGCAGCTGGCGCGCTTTGGTATTCCCTTGATTGGCATCAACCAGGGGCGTCTGGGCTTCATCACCGATGTTTCCTTCGAATCTTTTCAGAAAATCCTGGCGCCGATGCTGGCGGGCGACTACGAAGAGGACCAGCGCAGTCTGATGAACGCAAGGGTATGGCGCGACGGGCAATGCGTGTTCGACGCCCTGGCGATGAATGAGGTGGTGGTCAACCGCGGCGCCACCTCGGGCATGGTCGAGCTGCGTGTGGAGGTCGATGGCCGTTTTGTTGCCAACCAGCGTGCCGATGGC
The DNA here is from genome assembly GCA_031397915.1 of Rhodoferax sp. Taxonomy (GTDB): domain Bacteria; phylum Pseudomonadota; class Gammaproteobacteria; order Burkholderiales; family Burkholderiaceae_C; genus JANYCG01. Next base: position 1,828 of record JANNMM010000026.1, read on the forward strand.
CTGATTATTGCCACGCCCACCGGTTCGAGCGCCTATGCCCTGTCGGCTGGCGGGCCTCTGTTGCACCCGTCGGTGCCGGGCTGGGTGATGGTTCCGATTGCGCCGCATACGCTGTCAAACCGCCCGGTGGTTCTCTCAAATTCGACAGAGATTGCCATTACGCTGGTAGCTGGCCGCGATGCCAGTGCAAACTTTGACATGCAGTCCCTCGCGTCCTTGCTCAAGGGCGACCGCATCCTGGTGACACGTTCGCAGCACCACGTTCGGTTCCTGCACCCCAAAGGCTGGACCTATTTCGACAACCTGCGGCAAAAACTTCACTGGAACGAGGGAGTAGCCTAGCCATGTCTTTGCGGCGAATCGTCCTGCGCGACTTTGTCATCGTCAGGGAACTTGACGTTGACCTGGCCGGCGGTTTCACGGTGTTGACCGGCGAAACCGGCGCTGGTAAATCCATCCTGATTGACGCGCTTCAACTGGCTTGCGGCGCCCGGGCGGAGTTGTCGGTCATTCGGGAAGGGGCCGCCCGAACCGACATCAGTGCCGAATTTGATTGCCCTTCAGACCTGTCGGGCTGGCTCAACAACGCGGGCTTTGACTTGAGCGACACCCTGCTGCTGCGCCGCACCATTGATACCGCCGGAAAAAGCCGGGCATGGATCAATGGCAGCCCGGCGACGGCAACGCAATTACGAGAACTCGGTGATTCGTTGTTGGACATCTACGGCCAACATGCCTGGCAGAGCCTGACGCGGCCAGAAGCCATTCGCGGTTTGCTTGACGCCTATGCGGGCCTGTCACTTCAAAAAATGGTCGGCATTTGGCAAACCTGGCGCCAGGCGCAAGCGGCGCTGCAGGGCGCAAAAGCCGCGCAGGATTCGCTACAACGCGAACGCGAAAGGCTGGCCTGGCAAATTGGCGAACTTGAAAAACTTTCACCCGGCGCAAATGAGTGGGACGACCTCAATGCCGAACATGGCCGGTTGTCCCATGCGCAGGCCCTGCTTGACGCGGCAGAAGGTGCCATCCGGGCTATTGATGGCGACGATCAGGGCGCGTTGACAGGGCTCAATGCTGCGCATCAAATGCTACATAATCAAGAGCATATTGAGCAAGATTTTCGTGACTTGGTGGCCGTTTTGGCTTCAAGTATTGCGCAAGTCGAAGATACCGCGCATTCATTGCGTGTGTACTTGCGCAACACCGACCTTGACCCAGAACGCCTGGGCGCGCTGGACGAGCGCATGGCACTCTGGATGTCGCTGGCGCGGCGCTACAAGCGCACGCCGGCAGAACTGGCAGCCGCGTTCAGCGAGTGGAAAACGGAGCTGACCCGGCTCGACGC
>JANNMM010000038.1:0-21568 GCA_031397915.1 Rhodoferax sp.
TAGCGCTCAAAACGCTGGAAAACAACCCCAACACAGTCCACTCTATCGTCTCCTGGCCTTGGATTGTTGAAGCATTTATTACTTCATTAATGAATTAGAAATGGAATAAAGTCGTCGGGACGCAGGGGCGCTTGACTGGCTGCGGGAGGATATCGGCTATCTGGGGCAAAAGGCAAGATGCGACCTGGATGCCCCAATGTGCAATAAGAAAGGGGACCAGAGGGTCCCCTTTTAAGTCATCGCAAAATGACTTCACTGCGTGAAGGCTCTTTATTTGCGGCCTTTGCCTGGGAGTGGCACTTTCTCAACCGTCGTTGTTGTAGGACGGCTTCGAGCTACTGAGACGGGAATGAAAAGTCCGGTCCGTGCGTCGCGGCCTCGCTGACTGGTTTCCAGTGGTTTCGACGTGGTTTTGGCAGTTGCCATGATAAAATTCCGATACAAAAAGAGATACCAAATTTGGTGAAGCACCGGGAAATCGAGTCCCACGCCATTGGGTAGAAATCCATCGGCAACAACCTGCGTGCCTCACTCTGCGTTACTGCGCCACTCCGGGCCGCGTTCAGTTCCTCCGTCGAAAAGTCGGACTGATGCGGCCCTTTTTCATTTGGGGCGGGCTCCGGCAGCGATGGAAACCCGTCCACTGATTCATAACCTCATTTAAGCACCTCGTTGTTAACTGTCGAGATCATATCAGGGAAAAATTGATTTATACCGCCTACCCGGAAATAAAGTTAGAGAAAGGCGTAAAATTTTTCTATGATATTATCCAACCTGCTTTACATGATTGGAGTTCAGCCATGGCAACACGCGTCCGCAGTCCAAATTACCCAACGATCAGCTTGCCCGACGCGTTGGATCGTGCACGCCGCGTGTACAACAAAGAGCACCTGCACAAAGCCGGTGCTGAGGTCATCTGCAAGGCAATGGGCTACACGGGCGCCAACGGCAGTTCTCTTGGAATTTTGTCTGCGTTGAAGAAGTATCTTCTGCTCGACGAAGTCGGTAAAGATTTGAAGATCAGCGCAGACGCACTAACGATCTTGGTTGATCCGCAATCGTCACCGGCGCGGATCACTGCAATTCGCAAAGCCGCGCGCGCACCAGCGCTTTTTCAAACGTTGTTCGAGGAGTTTGGGGAGACGCTGCCGAGTGACGAAAATTTGCGCGCCTACTTGCTTAAGCGGGGTTTCGCTCAATCGGCGGTAGATACCCCTATTCGGACCTATCGCGAAACCTTGGAGTTTGTTTCGCAGGAAACAGCTGAATATAGTCAGCCGGCACCTCCACCAGAAGAAACCGAAGTGCGAACTATCGAAGAAAGACCTGTTGTGCGCACTGCGGTAGTTGCACAGTTGGCGTCAGCAACTCCAGATCAGACTGCGTTGCCCTCGATAAACTCAGAAACCCGCCGTGATGTTTGGGACTTGGACGAAGGGCGCGTTATTGTTGAGCGGCCTGCAGTGCTGAGTAATGAGAGCCTTGAATACTTGGAGGCTTGGATTTCCCTTTTGCTGAAGAAGATCAAAAGGGAGTCGTTAGCGAAATAACGGGAGAGACAGGGAGTTGCAACTTGAGTTTTGTCTCCCGGCAACCTCACTCAGTCCTCCTGCAGCCAGTCAAGCACCCCTGCGTCCCGACGACTTTAGGCGCCAGTGTCGCGAACAGCGACACGCCTGCGACGTATGGAGGAGCGGCGCAGGGGCGCTTGACTGGCTGCCAGCGGCCTTTAAACAGGCAATATGCCAAATGGCCGGCGCGAATTGCAGTGTCATTCAATATCCAGGGCAAACATGGCCGCAAATCACCTGGTTCAGGCACGACCAATGACGACGCCAAACGCGACTACAAGCGGGAAGGCAAGGGGCAACACCGTAAAACGTTGGACGAAGAATTGTTCGCAGTCTTGACGCTTGAATCACCGCCGCCCCTGCGCTGCCAGATAAACCGCATTGCGCTCCCGTTTGCCAACTGCAACCACGACGACGACCAGTTCGCCATCCCGCACCTCGTAGACCAGCCGGTAACCTGCGTCCCTGAGCTTGATTTTGTAGCGGTCCGGGTGGCCTGAGAGTTTTGCCGAGGGCACTCGGGGTGTGACGAGGCGCTCGGCCAGCTTCTTTTTAAACAGCGTGCGCAGATGGCCATCCAGGCGATGCCACTCTTTGAGCGCTTCCTCTTTGAATTTGAGCTTATAGGTCATCCAGGGTGACCGCAATTTCGGGCTGGTTACGACGCTGGTCGGCCAAGGTGTTCAGTTCCGCATCGTCCAGCCGCTCCATCAGGCTGGCGTAGGCTTGAGCCGGCACGCAGTAGAAAGCCGTCTCATTGCGGTTCAAGATGGCCACCGGTAATCCTTCGCCCGCAGCAACTGTGGCCATGGGGTTGCGTTTGAGTTCAGAGACGCTGGCCGTGGCGGCCGTGAGCACGAGGTTTGACATGTGACAACTCCAAAGGCTTGATTCAAGCTGCAAGCAGGATTTTGAGACCTGATTATAAGTTTAATTGAATCTTTTATTGAGTCTTAATTTAGGTCTCCAATGAGCAAAGCTAACTTTGCAAGTCGCGCCCATTTTTGTTCTGCGCGGATCGGAGCATTCGCTGTTTGCCAACGCCCCGAATCCGGGTTATACTAGCGGGCTCTGCCCAAAAAGGGCGGGGGTTTATTAACTGTCTTTCACATGCAGCCTCTGGATGAGGACGCGCTGACCAATTGAAGTTGGCGCGGTGGAAGTTACGAAAGAAAACAATGAGTCAAAGCAATCGATTGGGGTTGCTGGGACGCAAGGTTGGCATGATGCGCCTGTTTACCGATGAAGGGGATGCGATCCCTGTCACGGTAGTCGACGTGTCCAACAACCGCGTGACCCAGGTCAAAACCCAGGAGAACGACGGCTATGTGGCCTTGCAGGTCACATTTGGCGCCCGCAAAGCGTCGCGCGTCACCAAGCCCGCCGCTGGCCACCTTGCCAAAGCAGGTGTTGAAGCCGGTGAAATCATCCAGGAATTCCGTTTGAGCGCCGATAACGCTGACGCGTCCAAATACGCCGCCGGTGCCGTTGTGCCCGCTGCAGACGTGTTTGCGGTTGGCCAAAAGGTCGACGTGCAGGGCACTTCCATTGGTAAAGGCTTTGCCGGCACCATCAAACGCCACAAAATGAGCTCGCAGCGCGCGTCGCACGGCAACAGCCGTTCGCACAATGTGCCCGGCTCGATCGGCATGGCGCAAGACCCGGGACGTGTGTTCCCAGGCAAACGCATGACCGGCCATTTGGGCGATGTCACCAAAACCACGCAAAACCTCGACGTGATTCGCATTGACGAAGCGCGCGGCCTGTTGATGATCCGCGGCGCAGTGCCCGGCGCGCCAGGCGGTTTTGTCACGGTGCGCCACGCCATCAAAGCCAAGCCCGCCGCAACCCCCGCAAAAGGAGCGAACTGATGCAGCTCGAACTCCTGAATGACCAAGGCCAGGCGACGTCGAAATACGAGGCCCCTGAGACCGTGTTTGGTCGCGAATACAACGAAGACCTGGTACACCAGGTCGTGGTGGCTTTCCAGGCCAACGCGCGTCAGGGCACCCGTGCCCAGAAAGACCGCGAACAGGTCAAACACTCCACCAAGAAGCCGTTCAAGCAAAAGGGAACGGGCCGCGCCCGCGCCGGTATGACGTCCTCGCCCCTGTGGCGCGGCGGCGGCCGGATTTTCCCGAACATGCCCGACGAAAACTTCAGCCACAAGATCAACAAGAAGATGTACCGCGCCGGTATGGCTTCGATCTTCTCGCAGTTGGCCCGTGAAGGCCGCCTGGCAGTGGTTGACTCGATCAAAGTCGATTCGCCCAAGACCAAGCCGCTGGCGGCCAAGTTCAAGGCGATGAACCTCAATTCCGTGCTGGTGATCGCCGACGAAGTGGACGAAAACCTTTACCTCGCCTCCCGCAACCTGGTGGGCGTGCTGGTGGTTGAGCCCCGTTACGCCGATCCGGTGTCGCTGGTGCATTACCGCAAGGTGCTGGTCACCAAGGCCGCGATGGACAAACTCAAGGAGATGTTCGCATGAGCCACGCATCACACCCAACCCAATTCGACGAAGGTCGCCTGATGCAGGTGCTCGTGGCTCCCGTGGTGTCTGAAAAGGCCACCATGATTGCCGAAAAGGGCAACACGGTCACCTTCAAGGTGCTGCAAGACGCCACCAAATATGAGATCAAGGCCGCTGTGCAGTTGATGTTCAAGGTGGAAGTCAAGGGCATCTCGGTGGTCAACACCAAAGGCAAGGCCAAGCGTTTCGGCAAGTCCAATGGCCGCCGCGACAACGTTCGCAAGGCCTATGTGACGCTCAAACCAGGTCAAGAGCTCAACCTCGGCGGGGAGGCTGCGTAATCATGGCTGTCATCAAAATGAAACCGACTTCACCAGGCCGTCGTGGCGTGGTGAAGATTTCGCGTGACCACCTGTACAAAGGTGAGCCGTTTGCACCGCTGCTGGAGCCGCAGTTCCAGCACGCCGGGCGCAACAACAACGGCCACATCACCACCCGCCACAAGGGCGGCGGTCACAAGCACCACTACCGCGTGGTCGATTTCGTGCGCAACAAAGACGCCATTCCGGCGAAAGTGGAACGCATCGAGTACGACCCGAACCGTTCAGCCCACATCGCTTTGGTGTGTTACGCCGACGGCGAGCGCACCTACATCATTGCCCCGCGTGGCCTTGAAGTCGGCGCCACCATCCTGAACGGTGCAGAAGCACCGATCCGGGTGGGCAACACGCTGCCGATCCGCAACATCCCGGTCGGTTCGATCATCCATTGCATCGAGCTGCAAGTCGGCAAGGGTGCGCAGGTGGTTCGTTCCGCTGGCGCGTCTGCGACGCTGCTGGCGCGCGAAGGCACATACGCCCAGGTGCGCATGCGCTCGGGTGAAGTCCGCAAGATCCACATTGACTGCCGCGCCACGATTGGCCAGGTGGCCAATGAAGAGCACAGCCTGCGCCGTTTGGGCAAGGCCGGTGTGAAGCGCTGGATGGGCATTCGCCCGACCGTTCGCGGTGTGGTGATGAACCCGGTCGACCACCCACACGGTGGCGGCGAGGGCAAAACCGGCGAAGGCCGCCACCCAGTCGACCCATGGGGCAATTTGACCAAGGGTTACCGTACCCGTAACAACAAGCGCACGCAGGTCATGATCGTGTCGCGTCGCAAGAAGTAAGGGGAGCGTTAAATGACTCGTTCACTCAAAAAAGGTCCGTTTGTTGACCACCACCTGGTGGCCAAGGCCGACAAGGCGGTCACCAACAAAGACAAAAAACCGATCAAGACCTGGTCGCGCCGCTCCATGATCCTGCCCGAGTTCATCGGCCTGACCATTGCCGTGCACAACGGCAAGCAGCACGTGCCGGTCTACATCACCGACCAGATGGTGGGCCACAAGCTGGGCGAATTCGCCCTGACGCGCACCTTCAAGGGTCACCCGGCCGACAAAAAAGTCGTGAAGAAGTAAGGACAGACCATGGAAACCAAAGCAAGCCTTCGTGGCGTACGCCTCTCGGTCGACAAAGGCCGTTTGGTGGCCGACCTGATTCGCGGCAAAAAAGTCGACCAGGCCCTGAATATTTTGCAGTTCACGCAGAAAAAAGCTGCCGTGATCGTCAAGAAGGTTCTGGAGTCTGCCATCGCCAACGCCGAACACAATGACGGCGCCGACATCGACGAACTGAAGGTGAAAACCATCTACGTTGAGCAAGGTGCTTCACTTCGCCGCTTCACCGCACGCGCCAAGGGCCGTGGCAACCAAATCCGCAAACCCACGTGCCATGTGTACGTGACGGTTGGCAACTGAAAGAGGCACGGAACATATGGGACAAAAAATCCACCCAACCGGTTTCCGCCTGTCGGTCAGCCGCAACTGGTCCTCACGCTGGTACGCCAACGACAAAGATTTCGCCGGTATGCTGGCCGAAGACATCAAGGTCCGTGAATACCTGAAGAAGAAGCTCAAGGCCGCTTCGGTGTCGCGCATCCTGATCGAGCGCCCCGCCAAAAACGCCCGCATCACGATTTACTCGGCACGCCCGGGTGTTGTCATCGGCAAAAAAGGCGAAGACATCGAGAACTTGAAGCGCGAACTGGGCAAGCAGCTCGGCGTGCCGGTCGCGGTCAACATCGAAGAAGTGCGCAAGCCCGAAATTGATGCCAAGCTCATCGCTGATTCGATCACGCAGCAGCTCGAGAAACGCATCATGTTCCGCCGCGCCATGAAGCGCGCCATGCAAAACGCCATGCGTCTGGGCGCCCTGGGCATCAAGATCATGTCCTCAGGCCGTCTGAATGGCATTGAGATTGCACGTTGCGAGTGGTACCGCGAAGGTCGCGTGCCACTTCACACTTTGCGTGCCGACATCGACTACGGCACTTCTGAAGCCAAAACCACCTATGGTGTGATTGGCGTCAAGGTTTGGGTCTACAAAGGCGATACGCTGGGTCGCAATGACCTGCCAGCCGCCGTTGAGACGCGTACTGAAGAAGAGCGCCGCCCACGTGGCCCGCGTCGTGACGACCGCGGTGACCGTGGCGCACCACGCCCTGCCGGCGACCGCCCCGCTGCGCCCCGCGCAGCGCGTAAATTGCCGGTGACCGCTGGCAACGTCGCCCCGGCTGACGGAAGCGACAAGCCCGCTGAGGCCACTGGTTCCGCGACCACGGCCGACGCACCCAAAACCACCGTTAAGCGCGTTCGCAAAGCCGCCGCGCCAGCCACTGGATCGAGTCCAGCGGCTGACGGAAAAGGAGAATAATTTATGTTGCAACCCGCGCGTCGCAAGTACCGCAAAGAGCAAAAAGGCCGCAACACCGGCATCGCCACCCGGGGCAGCTCGGTCGCGTTTGGTGATTTCGGTCTGAAATGCACCGACCGTGGCCGTCTGACGGCCCGCCAGATCGAAGCCGCACGCCGTGCGATTTCACGTCACGTCAAACGCGGCGGCCGCATCTGGATCCGCGTGTTCCCGGACAAGCCAATCTCGCAAAAACCTGCCGAGGTCCGCATGGGCAACGGCAAAGGCAACCCCGAGTATTACGTGGCTGAAATCCAGCCCGGCAAGATCGTCTTTGAAATCGTCGGTGTTCCCGAAGAGCTGGCGCGTGAAGCATTCCGTTTGGCGGCTGCCAAGCTGCCGCTGCGCACCACCTTCGTGGCCCGCATGATTGGCCAGTAAGGAGTATTGAAAAATGAAAACCCCTGAACTGCGCCAAAAAGACGTGGCCGGCCTGCAAACCGAAGTCAAGGCGCTGCAAAAAGCCCACTTCGGCCTGCGCATGCAAAAAGCCACGCAACAATTGACCAACACCGCCACGCTGCGCACGGCCCGCCGTGACATTGCCCGCGCCAAGACGATTCTTGTCGAGAAGCAATCAGCAGCGCCTGCCAAATAAGGAGCACCCATGACGGAAGCTAAAACATCCCTCAAACGCACCTTGATCGGCAAGGTCGTCAGCGACAAACGCGCCAAAACGGTTACGGTTTTGATCGAGCGGCGTGTCAAACACGAGCTCTACGGCAAGATTGTCGGCAAATCCAGCAAGTACCACGCCCATGACGAAAAAGGCGAGTACAAGATGGGCGACATGATTGAAATCACGGAAAGCCGTCCGCTGTCCAAAACCAAGAACTGGGTTGCGACCCGCTTGGTTGAAAAGGCAATTGCGGTCTAGGCCCATTGGGCTTACCTGCTGCAAGGCAGACAAGAACGGCTCACAATGTGGGCCGTTTTCATTTGAAAATGTTTTACCCCCAGGAGCGAATCAATGATCAAAGTAGGTGACACCCTTCCCGCAGCCACACTGATGGAATTTTCGGAAGTTGAAGGCAACGGCTGCAGCATCGGCCCCAACGCTGTGGATGTGGCCAAGGCCACCTCCGGCAAGACCATCGCCCTGTTTGCCCTGCCAGGCGCCTTCACGCCCACCTGCTCAGCGAAACACGTTCCCGGCTACGTTGAAAAGTTCGGCGAACTCAAAGCGGCGGGTGTTGATGAGATCTGGTGCGTCAGTGTCAACGACGCTTTCGTGATGGGTGCCTGGGCACGCGCACTGGGAACCGACGGCAAAGTCCGCATGTTGGGAGACGGAAGCGCCGCCTATACACAAGCCACTGGTTTGACCCTTGATTTGTCGGCACGCGGCATGGGCTTGCGCAGCAACCGTTATTCAATGCTGGTCAAAGACGGCAAAGTAGCCTCCTTGAACGTTGAAGCACCGGGCAAATTTGAAGTCAGCGACGCGGGCACAATGCTCGCGCAGGCCAAGGCCTGATTTGGAACTGCGCTGCGGGCTTGCGCGCCTGCGCTTGCTCCCGCATGCGGGCGGGCGGGTGTCCGCGTTGCGCCTGGTCGATCGCGTGCGCGGTGCAGTTGAAGTGCTGCACCCGTATCCGCAAGATGTTTTCGACCCGCTCCATTGGGCCAAGGGTGGCATCTATCCGCTGATGCCGTATTCGAACCGGATCGACAACGCGCGCCTCTCGGTCGGGGGTGAAATGCTGCAATTGCGAGCTCACCCTGACGCGGCGCCCCACACCCTGCATGGCAACGCGCAGGCGCAGGTTTGGGTAGCCGAGCCGGCTGAATCCAGCGATGCAAACACAGCCGTATTGCGGTTGCACAGCGCCGCCAGCGACGCCTGGCCCTGGCAGTATGAAGCGGCGCAGCATTTCAAGCTGGAGGCGTCTTCGTTGACGATCACTTTGACGCTGACCAACCGCGACAGCCGGGCGATGCCCGCCGGCATCGGTTTGCACCCGTATTTCAGGCACCACGCCGAGGCGGCCGTCGGCTACACCGCCAGCGACATCTGGCCGACCGATGCCGCATTTCTGCCCCTGGGCTCGGCCCGGACTTTGCAAAACCGCGAACAGGCAGACCGGCCTCGCCGCCTGGTGGGCGGAACCATGACCGACTACCTGGGCGGCTGGAACGGCCGGGCCAGCATCGAACTGCCCTCAAGCCCGCCTGGCGCGGTCTTGGCCATCGAAGCCGACCCCGTGTTCGGCCACCTCGTGGTACACCGCCCTGACTCTGGCGCCTACTTGTGCCTTGAACCGGTGACACACGTCGCCAACGGATTCAACCTGGCGGCACAGGGCGTTTTGGGCACCGGCACCCGTGTGCTTTTGTCTGGTGAATCGATGGCAGGCAGCGTGAGCTTCAAGATGCTGTAACCGCAGACACGCGTCTTCAAGCCCATGACAATTTGCGGCTACGATGCCGTTTGAGTGGCGCAGCGACGGACGACCGCACCCCGTTGTACGCAAGTTGCCAAAGTAGTCCGATTGCCTGCGCGGCTTGATTGAACGCATCGGTCCAAATTCAGGAGGTCCAATATGGTCAGCAAGAACACGATTTGTATCTGGTACGACGGCACCGCGCTGGACGCCGCCAAGTTCTACGCCGAGACGTTCCCGGACAGCACGGTCGGTGCTGTCCTTCGCGCACCTGGCGACTACCCCTCGGGCAAGCAGGGCGATGTGTTGACGGTCGAATTCACGGTGATGGGCATCCCTTGTCTCGGACTGAATGGGGGCCCGGCGTTCAAGCACACCGAAGCTTTCTCGTTTCAGGTCGCGACTGACAACCAGGCTGAGACGGACCGGTTGTGGAACGCGATTGTCGGAAACGGCGGGCAGGAAAGCGCATGCGGTTGGTGCAAGGACAAATGGGGACTGTCGTGGCAGATCACGCCACGCGCCTTGACGGCCGCGATCAACGATCCTGATCGAGCGGTGGCCAAGCGCGCGTTCGAAGCCATGATGGCGATGCGAAAGATCGACATCGCTGCAATCGAAGCGGCGCGCCGCGGCTGAAAGGGGTTTAGGCGTATCCCGTCGACCCATCGGGCTTCACCGGCACCTTGCGCTCCCAGTGGATGTACGCTTCCGTGCCCAGCAGCTCTTCATCCATCTCCACACCCCAGCCCGGCCGGTCTGGCCTCAACTCAAGGTAGCCGTCCACTGGCAGGTAGGGGTCTTTGACGTAATACGCGCCTTGCGGCCCGCCAGCGTGCGCCTTTTCGTTGTTGCCCGTGCCAAAAACATAACCCGGCCCGTGGGGCAGACGGTATTCAAGGATGCGGAAATTGGTTTGCGCGGCACTGAAGTGCACATTAATGGCGGTGGCCAGCGGGTCCATCGGGTTGTGCGGCGCGATGCTCACGAAATGGGTTTCGGCCAAGTCGGCAATCTTGCGCATTTCCAGCAGGCCGCCCACCACGCAGACGTCGGGCTGGATGATGTCGCAGCCCCTGGCATTGAGCAGGCGCTGGAACTCAAATCGGCTGTAGAGAGATTCGCCCGTGGCCAGCGTGCACTGCAGGCCGCGCTTGAGTTCGCCCCAGGCTTCGATGTTCTCGGGCCGCAGCGGTTCTTCGAAAAACAGCGGGTCATACGGCGCCAGCGCGTTGCCCAGCTGGATGGCCTGGGACACTTCAAAAATCTTCGCGTGCGCGTCAAAGGCAATTTCATAGTCGCTGCGCACGGTCTCGCGCAACTGGCGGAAGTATTCGGCGGCGCTGCGCACCACCTCGCCCCAGCGGTGCCGGTGGATGTCCACGCGGTAGGGGCTGAGCTTGAAGGCGGTGATGCCCCATTCGCTTTGCAGCGCATCCAGCTCGTCGCGCGCAGCAGCCGGCTCCGGCGCGGTGTAGACACCGGCGTACACCTTGACGCGGTCGCGTACATGGCCGCCCAGCAGGCTGTACACCGGCACGCCGAGCGCCTTCGCAGAAATGTCCCATAGGCAATGGTCCAGCGCCGATATGGCGGCCAGCCCTAGCGCGCCAGGTGGAAAACGCGTCTGCTGCATCAGGTAGTGCATCAGATAGGCGATGCGGCGCGGGTCATGCCCCTTGAGGAAAGTGACGAGGTATTCCAGCAACGGAAACAGCGCCTTGTCGGGCCCGTGGTTGTAACACTCGCCCCAGCCGGTGATGCCGGCATCGGTGTCCATCGCCACGATGACGCGCGGGCGGTCTTTGTCGCGTGACATGAAGGCCCGCAGGCGGTCGATTTTCATGATGGGGAAGCCATTAACATACCCAAATTGGGGTTTATGGGACCTGATTTTCGGTCATGGACCAGAAATTTATGGATTTTGAGCCTCCAAGTCATGTATTTCATGCGGTTGAAGCTATGGTTTTAATAGCATTTACCCCGTGTATCGAAACCGCCTGTGCATGCTGCGCTGACGCGGATCAGGGCGTGGAATGGCCGACAACAGCGCGCGGGTGTAGTCGTGCTCTGGCGCGTCGCAGACCTGGTCGGTATCACCGGTTTCCACCACTTTTCCCCGATACATCACAGCGACGCGGTCGCAAAAATAACGGATCACGGCGATGTCGTGGCTGATGAAGATGAAGGAGAGTCCGAGTTTGTCTTGAAGATCGAGCAGCAAGTCCAGCATCTGCGAGCGCAGCGACACGTCCAGCGCGGCTGTGGCCTCATCCGCCACGATGATGCGCGGATTCAGGGCAATCGCCCGGGCGATGCCGATGCGCTGGCGCTGCCCGCCCGAGAACGCGTGCGGGTAACGTTCGCGCCAGGCTGGCTCCAGGCCCACACTTTTCAGCAGGTCGGCCACATGGTCGTCCAGCGCTTTGCCTTTGGCCAAGCCGTTCACCAGGAGCGGCTCGCCGACGATCTGCGCCACCGTCATGCGTGGGTTGAGAGAACTCACCGGGTTTTGAAAAATCATGCGCATCTCGCGGTGGCATTGGGCCAGCGTGGTTTTGTCCGCTTTGGCGATGTCCACCACGCTGCCATCGGGGCGGCGGTAATCCATGCTGCCGGCCGTTGGGTCATAGACCCGCATCAGGCAGCGGCCCATGGTGGTTTTTCCAGAACCCGATTCACCCACGATGCCAAGCGATTCACCCGGCAACAAACTCAAACTCACACCATCCACGGCTTTGGTCGTGGTTTTTTTCTTGTGTGCGCCGGTCGAAAAATGCATCGACAAATCACGCACCTGCAAGATCGGCAACTGCGCCGGATCTGGCGCTTTGCGGGCGACGCGAATCTGGGCCTTGTGGCCGAGCTTGCGCACCGATCCGATCAACATGCGGGTGTAGTCGTGCGCAGGCGCGTGGAAGATTTGATCGACCGCGCCGGTTTCCACAATCTTGCCGTTATGCATCACGATGACCTGGTCGGCAATTTCGGCGACCACCCCCATGTCGTGGGTGATGAACATCACCGCCATGCCGTGGCTGTGTTGCAGGCGGCGGATCAGGTCGAGAATCTCGGCCTGGGTCGTCACGTCCAGCGCGGTGGTGGGCTCATCGGCAATCAACAACGGCGGGTTGCACGCCAGCGCCATGGCGATCATCACGCGCTGGCGCATGCCGCCTGAGAACTCGAAGGTGTAGCGGTCAATCGCTACCGCCGGGTTGGGAATTTGCACCTGGGCCAGCAGCTCGATGCAACGCGCCCGGGCTTGCGCTTTTGACATTTTCAGGTGCAGGCGCAGCACTTCGACAATCTGGTTGCCCACGGTGTGTACCGGCGAGAGCGACGACATCGGCTCCTGGAAGATCATGGCGAAGTTGACGTTGGCGCAACAGCGTGAAAGCTGCCATTCATCGTACCAAAGGCGCATGCGACCGTGCCTGCGCAAAACCCTTAGAGCGCCCCTGAAAACCGCTCATGCAAACCTGGCAAACCTCACAATTCGGCTTTGAGGTAATGCGCCCCGGCGATAGGGTTGTAATAGTAAGGCGGGATTTCCTTGAAGCCCATGTCTGTATAGAGTGCACGGGCACTCTCCATGTCACTGAGGGTGTCCAGCAGCACACAGGCGTAGCCGGCCTGGCGTGCGGCGTCTAGTGTGGACTCTGCCAACACACGCCCGAGGCCCAATCGCCGAAAGGCCGGGCGCACAAACAGGCGCTTCATTTCACAGGCATTGGGGTAGTCCACGTTGTCCAGCGGACGCAATGCGCAGCAACCGGCAAGTGCCGCGTCCACATGGACCGTCAGCAAAATGCCGCGCGGCGCGGCGTAGGGCCCGGGCAGGCTGGCAAGTTCCTCCTCGAATCCCTGAAAACACAGGTCAACGTCGAGCGACTGGGCATATTCCACCAGCAGTTCGCGCAGCCGTTCAAATTCTTCAGGATCGCGGGGTGTCGAGACCACCTGCCCTGTCATGCCCCATGCACCGAAAGCAGTTTTGGGCGAAACTTCAGCATCGCTGTAAGCTCCAAGGCGTGACGCAAGACCCACAAGTAATGTGGAACGCCACTTGACCAACAGGAACGCACCAGAGATCCCATGAACATACTTCCTCTGCTCCATCGAATTTACCTGCATCGCATTCACGCGCTGGTTCTACCCGCACTTGCTCATGCGGCACTGGTGCTGACCCACGCCACCCCCGCCGGCGCCCAGGGCAACGCTGTAAACGGGCAATACCTTTCGAAAGCCGCGGGCTGCGTCGGTTGCCACACGGTCAACAAGGCGGGCGCGACCCCCTATGCGGGTGGACGCGCGCTCGAAACACCCTTCGGCACTTTCTATGGTCCTAATATTACGCCTGACAAAGAAACCGGCATCGGCACCTGGACGGATGCCGACTTCAAACGCGCCATACGCCAGGGCGAGCGCCGGGACGGCTCACACTACTTCCCGGCCTTCCCCTACCCGTCTTTCACCGGCATGACAGACACCGACATCCAGGACCTTTGGGCTTATTTGAAAACTTTGCCACCTGCCAAACAGCCGAATCGGGATCATGAACTGCGTTTTCCGTACAACCTGCGTTTTCTTGTAACTGGTTGGAAGTTGATGTTTTTCACACCGGGCCCTGCCTCCGCACCTGCGCAGGCTACCGCCCCGGTCGCCCGTGGCGCCTACCTGGTGGGGGTGCTGGGGCATTGCAGCGAATGCCATACGCCGCGAAATTTCCTGGGTGGGCCAGACAGCAAACAAATGTTCGCCGGCGCCAAGATTCCCGAAGGCAAAGTTCCCAACCTGACGCCCACGCGCCTCAAAAAGTGGAGCGACGCGGATCTCACCGAATATTTGAAAACCGGCGTGGCGCCCAATGGCGACATCGTGGCGGATCCGATGAGCGAAGTGGTCACCAACACCACCAGCAAACTGACCGACGCCGACATCGCTGCCATGATCGCCTACCTGCGCACGCTGCCACCGCGCGACGATCAAAAGTAGATTTTGTTGCCGACCCTTCGACCAAGGCCGCAAATTTATTGGGATAAACCCGCGAATGGCGCCAGGCGCAGAACTTTTTGATTCCTCCTAAACTCCACCATCGTGGAAACGTGCCAATTCAGGTCTGTGCGACCAGCCCGTTTTTCAAATCAACTGAACAGGAGCCCTATGAAATCCCTCGCCACCCTCGTTTTGGCCGCTGCCGCTGCCACCCTCAGCGCACCGGCTTCGGCCCAGTTTGCCAAGCCGGAAGACGCCATCAAATACCGCCAGTCGGCGCTAACGGTGATGTCTACGCACTTCGGGCGTGTCGCCGCCATGGCCAATGGGCGCATTCCGTTCAATGCCGAGGCCGCGGCGAGCAACGCAGCGATTGCCGAGACGATGTCAAAACTGCCCTGGGCAGCGTTTGTCGAGGGTTCTGGCACGGGCAACACCAAAGCCAAGCCCGAGATCTGGAGCGACAACGCCAAGTTCAAGACGGCCAGCGAAACCATGCAGGCTGAAATGACCAAGTTTGCAGCCGTCGCCAAAGGTGGCAATATTGACGCGATCAAAGCGGCAGCGGGTGCAGTCGGCGGCTCTTGCAAGGCCTGCCACGACAATTTCCGCAAGGAATAAACGCGAGCGTGGCACCTGAACGGTGCCAGCAGGATAAAAAAAGAGGCCCGGTTGGGCCTCTTTTTGTTGCCGACTCAAGCAACCAGAGCCATGACAAATCTTCTTAATTTCCGTTTGTTTTCAATTTATTATTATTTTACTGATTAATAATTGTCATTAATTACTCTATTCTTATAGCATAGTATTTAATAAATTCGTGACTTCCTTGCCGAAAATCGATTTATGAGTTCTGAAATAAAATATAAATTTACTCGGTCCCGCGCTGGATGGAACTGCGGCTGGACCGCGGTCAAACCTGGGCCAGCAGGCTTTCAATCAGTTTGTGCAACTCCGCAAAGTCGGGCTCACCCACATACCGTTTCACAATCTCACCACGTTTGTTGACAACGTAGGTCGTGGGCGTGAGCTTCACGTCTCCCCAGGCGCGGGCGATGGCGCCGGTGTTGTCAATCGCCACGTCAAAAGGCAATTTTCGGGTCTGCGCGTAGTTCACCACGTAACTTGGCGGGTCGTAACTCATGGCCACCGCCACGGTGTCAAACCCCTGGGCGTGGTACTTGTCATAGGTGGCGATCACTTTGGGCATTTCCGCAACGCAGGTGGTGCAACTTGTCGCCCAGAAATTCACCAGCGTGACCCGCCCTTTGAAGTTTTCCGTGGTTTTGCTGGAACCATCCAGCAGCACAAATTTGGACTGTGGCGCGGCACTGGTGCCGGTGTTCAGATATGCTGCAACCCCGATGGCCAAAACCGTCACGGCGGCGGCAAGATAAAGGCCGACTCTTCTCGTTGTCGAAATTGCCACGTCACACCCTTTTTGAAACTGCCATTCACAGCTGAAAGCCAACCATGAACCGTAGAGATTTTAATTCCAGTCCGATTCCCCTGCTGGCCGCCGTGATTGGCCTGGCGCACTTACAGGCCCATGCCCTGTCGTTGTCGGACCTGACCAATGCCGACGCGTCCGCCGGGCTCAAGGCCGCACTGCAGAAAGGCGCCACTGCGGCGGTGGAGTCATTGGGCAAAGCCGACGGTTTTCTCGGCAACGCCCTGGTGCGCATTCCCTTGCCGGGCTTCCTGGAACAGGCTGCCGGGTTGTTGCGCACCCTGGGCCAGGGTGCCCGCATCGACGAACTGGTGACGTCCATGAACCGAGCGGCTGAAGCGGCCGTGCCACAGGCCAAGGACATGCTGGTCAATGCGGTCAAGGGCATGAGTGTGCAAGATGCCAAGAAAATTCTGGGCGGTGGCGATACCTCGGTCACGGCCTTTTTCGCTGAAAAAACGCGCACCCCGCTGGAAGGGAAATTCCTGCCCGTCGTGACCAAAGCCACTGAAAAGGTGGGCCTGGCATCGCAGTACAACGATATCGCCGGCAAGGCGGCAGGCATGGGCCTGATGAAAAAGGAAGATTCCAACATCCAGCAGTATGTGACTGGCAAATCACTGGACGGCCTGTATTTGATGATCGGCGAAGAGGAGAAAAAAATTCGCCAGGACCCGGTTGGCACCGGCAGCAATATCCTGAAGAAAGTCTTTGGCGCAATCAAATAGCAGGGCTGCTGCTGTCGTGGTCATGCCCGGCCGGTGCACCATGGCGGGGATAATCGCCGCATGTCCCGCTTACGCGTCCGCATCTTCTGTGCACTGGTGTGGGCGGGCACAGCCCTGCTGGCAGCCTGCAATCCCACCCTGAACTGGCGTGAAGTTCGCCAGCCGGATAGTGCGTTGCTCGCCTTGATGCCATGCAAACCTGAGGCCTCCAGCCGCAACGTCAGTCTGGGCGGGCAGGATGTCCGGATGCAACTGAACAACTGCACTGCGGACGGCGCAAGCTTTATCGTGGGGTCGGCCAACGTGCAAAAAGCCGACGCTGCGCTGGCATTGAGCCACTGGAAACAGGCGGTGCTCGCCAACATCGCCGCGCCACTCGCAGGCCAAACCGTGAAAGTGACAGACATCCGGGTTTCTGGCGTGGCATCACCGCAGCAACTGGTGGCCGGTAAAGGCAAGCGCAGCGATGGCAGTGGCGTGCAGTTCACCGGGCTTTGGTTCGTGCATGGAACGCACGTCTTTCATGCCGCGATTTACGCCGACAAACTGGGCACCGAGATGAGTGAGCCGTTCTTCAACGGGTTGAAGCTGCAATGACTTCGTTGGCTGACACTGAACAGCCCGATCCTTCGACCGGGTTGGCGGCGCGTTTGCCACCGGCGCTCACACCCTTGCTGACACGTCAACGCGCCATTGTGGTGTTTTGTGCGTTTGCGTTTGCCTACTTCTTTTCGGCCTTGATCCGCTCCATCACGGCCACGCTTTCCCCCGCCCTGACACAGGAGTTCGCGCTCAACGCGCGTGATCTGGGTCTGCTCGCGGGCGGCTACTTCCTCGGCTTCTCGGCGACCCAGCTTCCGCTGGGGGCTTGGCTGGATCGCCACGGACCCAAAAAGGTTTTGATGGGTTTCCTCACGGTCGCTGTAGCAGGTTGCATTGCGTTTTCGATGGCGCGTGGTTTCAGCTCCTTGCTGGCGGCGCGCATTTTGTGTGGCGTGGGCGTCAGCGCCTGCCTGATGGCCCCCCTCACGGGTTACCGAAAGTGGTTTGACACCGCAAGCCAGCTGCGCGCCAACTCCTGGATGCTGATGAGTGGCTCATTGGGTATGGTCGCCTCGACTTTGCCGGTGCAGTGGCTGGCGCCGGTTTACGGATGGCGCCCCTTGTTTCTGGGTCTCGCAGCCTTGGTGTTGTTGGCCATCGGTCTGGTCGGGTGGCTCGCGCCGGCCTGGGGACCCGCCAGCGCACCGCCTGCCGGCCCGACACAGGACTCAATCGCAAATAGGCCTTCCCCACCGAGTTACGCCGAAGTCTGGCGTCACCCGTACTTCCGCCGGATGGTGCCCATCGGTTTCTTTTGTTATGGTGGCCTGTTGGCGATGCAGACGCTTTGGGTAGTGCCCTGGATGACCCGCGTCGCCGGGTACACACCATTGCAGGCAGCGACCGGTTTTTTCTGGATTAACGTGAGCATGTTGGTGACTTTCTGGGCCTGGGGTCTGGTCAGCCCCTGGCTGGCCAGGCGTGGCCTCAATGCCGACGACATGATCAAACGTGGCTTGCCTTCCAGTTTTATTGTGCTTGCCTTTTTGATCGCCGGTGGCGGGGCATTCGGAACCTGGTCAGAGGTCGTCCTGGCCTTGTATTGCATGGGCTGCAGTTTCGTGTCGCTTTCACAACCCGCGGTGGGCATGGCTTTTCCGCAGGCTCTGGCAGGGCGCGCGTTGTCGGCATACAACCTCGTTCTGTTTGCCGGCATTTTTACCGTGCAGTGGGGCATCGGCCTGTTGATTGACGGGTTCAGGGCCCTGGGCCTGAGCGAGACCGATGCGTTTCGTGGCGCATTTGCGGTGTTTCTGCTGTGTTGCGTGGCGTCGTACGTGCATTTCGTTACGGCCAAAAGTGATAATCAGGCCGCAACAATCCATGAATAACGGCATCGTCATCATCGCCCACGCACCGCTGGCCAGCGCCTTGCGCGCCGGCGTTTTGCATGTTTTTCCCGAACATGAAGGGCAGATTGCTGCCGTTGACGTCTTGCCGGATTCGCCAATTGAGGAAACCAAGGGTGCCATTGCCAACGCCATTGCTGGTTTGGCACGCACGAACACGCTGTTGCTGACCGACATTGTGGGCGCCACGCCTTACTCCCTTGCCCGTGAGTTCAGCAATGGCGAAAGTCTGCAACTCATTGCCGGTGTCAATTTGCCGATGCTGATGCGGGTGATGACTTACCGCAGCGAGCCTCTGGACGCACTGGTTCAGCGCGCCTTGCACGGCGGCGTCAATGGCATTGAACTGGTCATGCCCCTGGTGCCGTCTGCCAAATCGAACACAAAAAACACCGAAAAAGCGCGCGCCTGACCATGATCAAACACACCGTGACCATCAGCAACAAACTGGGACTGCATGCCCGCGCATCTGCCAAGCTCACCAAGCTGGCGGGCAGTTTCCCCTGTGAAGTCTGGCTGTCGCGTGGGGAGCGCCGTGTCAATGCCAAAAGCATCATGGGCGTGATGATGTTGGCGGCCGGCCTTGGCAGCACGGTAGAGGTTGAGACCCACGGCGCGCAGGAGCAAGAGGCGATGAATGGCTTGCTGACACTCATCAATGACAAATTCGGGGAGGGGGAGTGAATAGGGTCCCCACGCTCCCGCATTTGGTGCCGTCGCGGCCCTCCGAGCGGGCTGTTTTTGGCTTTGCCGCTTTTCGAGAACCTGGGAGCGGCCCGTCGGAAAAACGCAGGTCAACAGTTCGAGCCTGTTTGGCGAATCCATTGCGGAGCCAGAATTGACGTTCTCAATCCACGGCCTGGCGGTCGCCCGTGGCATCGCGATTGGGCGAGCCGTGCTGGTGGCGTCCAGCCGTGTTGATGTGGCGCATTATTTCGTCACGCCGTCCGAAGTCGAGGCTGAGATCGACCGTGTGCGGGTTGGTCGAAACCATGTCATCGACGAGATTCATCGCCTGCAGAAGACCATCGCGCACATGGGCCCCAAGGAGGCGCCCCACGAGCTGGCGGCCCTGCTGGATGTGCACTTGATGTTGCTGCAAGACGAAGAGCTGATCATTGGCGTCAAACACTGGATCACCGAGCGGCTGTACAACGCCGAGTGGGCGCTGACTTCCCAATTTGAGGTTATCGCCCGCCAGTTTGACGAAATGGAGGATGAGTACCTGCGCGAACGAAAGGCAGACCTCGAGCAGATCACGGAGCGTGTCCTGCGGGCCATGAAGGGCGATACGTCGGCACTTGCGCGGGCAGCTGTGGCCGCTGGAACAGCCCATGCGGCAGGCGGCAGACGCGGCGCCCGCAATCCACAACAGCAGGACCTGCTGCTCGGAGACACCGTGGACGTGCCACTGATTTTGGTGGCACACGATCTGTCACCCGCAGACATGCTGCAGTTCAAACAAAGTGTGTTCGCCGGCTTCATCACGGACGTAGGGGGTCGGGCTTCCCACACGGCCATCGTCGCGCGCAGCATGGACATTCCCGCCGTCGTGGGTGCGCGCCAGGCAAGCCAGCTGGTGCGTCAGGATGATTGGGTGATCATCGACGGTGACGCGGGCGTGGTGATCGTTGACCCATCGTCGATCATCCTGGCCGAATACGGCTTCAAAAAACGTCAGCTTGAGCTTGACCGGGGCCGACTGGGCCGGCTGCGCCACACACCGGCCGTCACGCTCGATGGCCAGAAAATCGAGCTGCTGGCGAACATCGAAATGCCAGAGGACGCGCCGGGTGCCGTGGCTGCTGGCGCGGTGGGTGTTGGCCTGTTCCGCAGCGAGTTCCTGTTCATGGGCCGCAATGGCGACCTTCCCGACGAAGAGGAGCAGTACCAGGCCTATTGCCGTGCGATCGATGGCATGCAAGGCTTGCCCGTCACCATCAGAACGGTAGACATCGGCGCCGACAAACCGCTCCTGAA
Source organism: Rhodoferax sp. (assembly GCA_031397915.1). Classification (GTDB taxonomy): domain Bacteria; phylum Pseudomonadota; class Gammaproteobacteria; order Burkholderiales; family Burkholderiaceae_C; genus JANYCG01. The sequence continues at coordinate 20,326 of JANNMM010000038.1, forward strand.
ACCAGGCGACAAGGCCTATCACGACAATGCCCACTTGAATCCGGCCTTGGGCCTGCGCGCCATCCGGTGGAGTCTGGCCGATCCCGCCATGTTTTTGACCCAATTGCGGGCAATTCTGCGCGCTGCCGCGCACGGGAAAGTGAATTTGCTGATTCCGATGCTGGCGCATGCCAGCGAGATTCGTCAAACCGTCGCGCTTCTTGACCAGGCACGCACCCAACTTGACAGCCGGGCTGCCGTTTACGGTGCAGTCGAGTTGGGAGCGATGATCGAGATTCCGGCAGCCGCGCTGACGCTCAAACTGTTTCTCAAGTATTTCGATTTCCTGTCGCTGGGCACCAATGACCTGATCCAGTACACACTGGCGATTGACCGCGCTGACGAGTCAGTTGCCCATCTTTACGACCCCATGCATCCGGCGGTGCTGCGTTTGGTCTCGGAAACCATTGCCGAATGCCGGCGCCAGGGCAAAGCCGTCAGTGTCTGCGGGGAAATGGCGGGCGACACGAGCATGACGCGCCTGCTGCTGGGCTTGGGCCTGCGGAGTTTTTCCATGCACCCGGCGCAAATTTTGGCCGTAAAGCAGGAAGTGCTGCGTGCGGATACATCCAAATTGTCGGATTGGGCGAACCGGGTGGTGGAGGAAGAGGAGCCCGCAGCCCTTATCGGCAACGTTTAACTAAGAATGCCCCGTCGTGGGTCTTGTCATTCGCACATGAAAAAGGGCCTGCACTTTCATGCAGGCCCTTTCGCAGAACACGTTATCGATTATTGCAGCTTGGTTTCCACGTCGACGCCGGCTGGCAGGTCGAGTTTCATCAGGGCGTCAACGGTTTTGTCTGTCGGGTCCACGATGTCCATCAGACGCTGGTGCGTGCGGATTTCGAACTGGTCGCGGCTGGTCTTGTTGACGTGCGGTGAACGCAGGATGTCAAAACGCTTCATGCGGGTCGGCAGGGGCACAGGGCCCTTGACGATGGCGCCCGTGCGTTTGGCAGTGTCGACGATCTCGGCTGCAGACTGGTCGATCAGTTTGTAGTCAAACGCCTTCAGGCGGATGCGGATTTTTTGCTTGGTGGTAGCCATGATAGGTCCTTAAATAAATCAGGCCAGAATCTTCGCCACGACACCCGAGCCGACCGTCTTGCCGCCTTCGCGGATGGCAAAACGCAGGCCTTCTTCCATGGCGATCGGGTTGATCAGCTTGACCGTGATCGACACGTTGTCGCCGGGCATCACCATC
>JANNMM010000040.1:0-12473 GCA_031397915.1 Rhodoferax sp.
GTCACGCCGGCCAGCTCTGCCGCTTCGGCATCGGCAATGGCACGGCGCTCGGCGTCGTCCATCGACTCGCGCACCTTGCGGGCTTCGTGGTAGGCCTGTCCGGTGCCGGCAGGGATCAGGCGTCCGACGATGACGTTTTCTTTCAGACCGCGCAGTTCGTCGCGTTTGCCCATGATGGCGGCTTCGGTCAGAACGCGCGTGGTCTCCTGGAAGGACGCGGCGCTGATGAAGCTGTCGGTGGACAACGAAGCCTTGGTGATACCCAAGAGCAGGTTGGTGAACGTGGCAGGCACTTTGCCATCGGCGCGCAAGGCGTCGTTGGTGTTGAGCATCTCGGAGCGCTCGACCTGCTCGCCGGCGATATAGCTGGAGTCGCCGACGTTGTCGACCACCACCCGGCGCAGCATCTGGCGCACGATCACTTCGATGTGCTTGTCATTGATCTTCACGCCCTGCAGGCGGTAAACGTCCTGCACTTCGTCGACGATGTAACGCGCCAGCTCTTCGGAGCCCAGGAGGCGAAGGATGTCCTGCGGGTCGGCCGGGCCGTCCACCACACTCTCGCCCTTGTTGACGACCTGGCCTTCGTGCACCAGGATGTTCTTCTCTTTGGGCACGAGGTCTTCCCAGACTGCACCTTCCGGGTCGGTGATCTGCAGACGAACTTTGCCTTAGGTTTCCTTGCCGAAGGACACGGTGCCGGTCATCTCGGCCAGCACACCCTTGTCTTTGGGGGAACGGGCTTCAAACAGCTCGGCAACACGCGGCAGACCGCCGGTGATGTCGCGGGTCTTCTGGCCTTCGACCGGAATACGCGCCAGCACCTCGCCGGGGCCGACGTCCTGGCCGTCACGCACCTGCACCAGCGAACCAATCGGGAAGCCGATGGTCACCGAGTGGTCGGTGCCGGGGATCTTCACCTCGTGGCCGGTGGCGTCGATCAGTTTGACCTGTGGACGAACCACCTTGGCAGAACCGCGGCGTTTCGGGTCAATCACAACCAGTGTGGACAGGCCGGTCACGTCATCGACCTGGCGCGCCACCGTCAGGCCCTCTTCGACGTTCTCGAACTGGGCCTTTCCGGCGAACTCGGTGATGATGGGTCGCGTCAGCGGATCCCAGTTGGCCAGAATCGTGCCGGCCTTGACGGCCTGGTCGGCTTTGACCGTCAACACCGCGCCATACGGCACCTTGTGGCGCTCGCGCTCGCGGCCATGTTCGTCATGGATGACGATTTCGCCGGAACGGGCGATCACGACCAGCTCTTTTTTGCTGTTGGTCACGTAACGCATGGTGGCGTTGAATCCGATGTTGCCGTTGGACTTGGCTTCCACGCTGGAGGCCACGGCCGCACGCGATGCCGCGCCACCGATGTGGAAGGTGCGCATCGTGAGCTGGGTACCCGGCTCGCCGATGGATTGCGCAGCGATCACACCCACGGCTTCACCGCCGTTGACCAGGCCACCACGGCCCAGGTCGCGGCCGTAACACTTGGCGCAGATGCCAAAACGCGTCTCGCAGGTCAGCGCGGTGCGTACTTTGACTTCATCAACGCCGTGCACTTCGAGCTCGTCGATCACGTCTTCGTCCAGCATGCCGCCGGCCTTGACCAGAACGACACGACTTTCAGGGTGCAACACGTCTTCCGCCGCGGTGCGACCCAAGACGCGGTCGCGCAGTGATTCAATAACTTCACCGCCTTCGACGATGGCGCGCATCAAATAACCGTTGTGTGTGCCGCAGTCCTGCTCGGTCACGACCAGGTCTTGTGTCACGTCAACCAGGCGCCGCGTGAGGTAACCCGAGTTGGCGGTTTTAAGTGCCGTGTCGGCCAAGCCTTTACGCGCACCGTGGGTGGAGATGAAGTACTCCAGCACGTTCAGACCTTCACGGAAGTTGGCCGTGATGGGCGTCTCGATGATGGAGCCGTCAGGCTTGGCCATCAGGCCACGCATGCCAGCCACCTGGCGGATCTGCGCAGCGGAACCGCGTGCGCCGGAGTCGGCCATCATGTAGATGGAGTTGAACGACTCCTGTTGCACCTGTTTGCCATGGCGGTCGGTGACCATTTCCTTGGACAAACCGGCCATCATGACCTTGGAGACTTCGTCGCCCGACTTGCCCCAGATGTCGACCACTTTGTTGTAGCGCTCACCGGCTGTCACCAAACCGGAGACGTACTGCTGCTCGATCTCTTTGACTTCCTTCTGGGCGCGCGAAACGATTTCGGTCTTCTGCTCAGGCACCAGCATGTCGTCGATACAGATCGAGATGCCGGCTTTGGTGGCGAGCCGGAAACCGGCCTGCAACAGCTTGTCGGCAAACACCACGGTCTCTTTCAAGCCGCACTTGCGGAACGACACGTTGATGAGCTTGGAGATTTCCTTCTTCTTCAGCGCCTTGTTCAGGTTCGAGAAAGGCAGGCCTTTGGGCAGGATTTCAGACAGCAGCGCACGGCCAGCCGTGGTTTCCCACAACTTGGTTGAGGGCACGAATTCACCGGTTTCCTTGTCCTTGGTGTATTCAGTCAGACGCACGTTGATGCGGGAATTGAGGCTGACCTCGTTCGCGTCAAAGGCGCGGCGCACTTCGCCGGTGTCTGAGAAGATCAGGCCTTCGCCTTTGCCGTTGATGCGCTCGCGGGTGGTGTAGTACAGGCCCAGCACCACGTCTTGCGACGGAACGATGGACGGCTCGCCGTTGGACGGGAACAGCACGTTGTTGGACGCCAGCATCAGGGTGCGGCACTCCATTTGCGCTTCCACCGACAGGGGCACGTGCACAGCCATCTGGTCACCGTCAAAGTCGGCATTGAAGGCCGCGCAAACCAGCGGATGCAGCTGGATCGCCTTGCCTTCAATCAGGATCGGCTCAAACGCCTGAATGCCCAAACGGTGCAGCGTTGGCGCACGGTTCAACATCACAGGGTGCTCTTTGATGACCTCTTCAAGAATGTCCCACACCACGGGCGTACCGGATTCAACTTCTTTCTTCGCGGCCTTGATGGTGGTCGCGATGCCCATGGCTTCAAGGCGCGAGAAGATGAAGGGTTTGAACAGCTCCAGCGCCATCAGTTTGGGCAAGCCGCACTGGTGGAGTTTGAGCGTGGGGCCGACCACGATGACGGAACGGCCGGAGTAGTCGACGCGTTTGCCCAGCAAGTTCTGGCGGAAACGGCCACTCTTGCCTTTGATCATGTCGGCCAGCGACTTGAGCGCGCGCTTGTTGGCGCCGGTCATGGCTTTGCCACGGCGGCCGTTGTCCAGGAGCGAATCGACCGCTTCCTGCAGCATGCGCTTTTCATTGCGCGCAATGATTTCAGGCGCTTTCAACTCCAGCAAACGGCGCAGGCGGCTGTTGCGGTTGATCACGCGGCGGTACAGATCGTTCAGGTCGGACGTGGCGAAGCGGCCACCGTCCAGCGGCACCAGCGGGCGCAGATCCGGTGGCAACACCGGCAACACCTCGAGCACCATCCAGTCAGGCTTGATGCCGGACTTTTTGAATGCTTCGAGCACCTTGAGGCGCTTGGCGTTTTTCTTGATCTTCAGCTCTGAGCCGGTCAGGTCATTGCGCAGCTTCTCGATGGAGCCGTCGATGTCGATGCTTTGCAGCAGTTCCTTGATGCCCTCGGCACCCATCTTGGCCTGAAACTCGTCGCCATATTCCTTGAACTTGGCGTCGTAGTCGTCCTCGGTCATGATGCTGTATTTCTTCAGCGGGGTCATGCCGGGGTCAGTCACCACATACGCTTCAAAGTACAACACGCGTTCGATGTCACGCAGCGTCATGTCCAGCACCAGGCCCAAACGGCTGGGCAGGGACTTCAGGAACCAGATGTGTGCGCACGGTGCTGCCAGGTCAATGTGGCCCATGCGGTCACGGCGCACTTTGGTCTGGGTGACTTCAACGCCGCACTTCTCGCAGATCACACCGCGGTGCTTGAGGCGCTTGTATTTGCCGCACAGGCATTCGTAGTCCTTGATGGGGCCAAAAATCTTGGCGCAGAACAGGCCGTCACGCTCGGGCTTGAAGGTGCGGTAGTTGATGGTCTCCGGCTTTTTCACTTCACCAAATGACCAGGACCGGATTTTCTCCGGCGAGGCCATACCGATCTTGATGGCATCAAAATGCTCATCGGGCGTGAATTGCTTGAACAGGTCGAGTAATGATTTCATGTGTTTGATCCTTGACGTGTCGACGCTTAACCGCGCTCGAGTTCTATATCGATACCGAGCGAACGCACTTCCTTGACCAGCACGTTGAAGGATTCCGGCATGCCGGCTTCAATCGCGTGCTCGCCCTTGACGATGGACTCGTACACCTTGGTGCGGCCCTGCACGTCGTCTGACTTGACAGTGAGCATTTCCTGCAAGGTGTAGGAGGCGCCATAGGCTTCGAGTGCCCAGACTTCCATTTCGCCGAAACGCTGGCCGCCAAACTGGGCCTTGCCCCCCAGCGGTTGCTGCGTGACCAGGCTGTACGGCCCGGTGGAGCGTGCGTGCATCTTGTCGTCCACCAGGTGGTGCAACTTGAGCACGTGCATGTAGCCGATCGTCGTGGGCCGCTCAAAGGGCTCGCCACTGCGACCGTCGAACAGGTTGGCCTGTGTGCGGGTCGCTGTGAGCCCTTTGGCCTTCACGATGTCGTCGGGATAGGCCAGTTTGAGCATTCCACGGATCTCCAGCTCGGACGCTCCGTCAAAAACCGGGGTCGCAAACGTGGCGCCCTTTGACAGATTGCCGGCCATTTCGACGATGTCGCCATCGCTCAGTTTGGCAAGATCTTCCTTGCGCCCGGAGCCGTTGTACAGCGTATCCAGAAACTTGCGCAGCTCGGCGATTTTTGCTTCTGCCTGCAACATGTCGCCGATGCGTTGGCCGATCCCGTTGGCAGCCCATCCCAGATGGACCTCAAGGACCTGCCCGACGTTCATCCGTGAAGGCACGCCCAGTGGGTTCAGGACAATGTCGCAGGGTGTGCCGTCTGCCATGTAGGGCATGTCTTCGACCGGAACGATCTTGGAGACCACACCCTTGTTGCCGTGACGGCCTGCCATCTTGTCACCGGGCTGCAGGCGACGCTTGACGGCCAGGTAGACCTTGACCATTTTCAACACGCCCGCTGGCAACTCGTCGCCCTGGGTAAGTTTTTTGCGTTTTTCCTCAAAGGACAAATCGAAGCTGTGGCGCGTTTGCTCCAGGGAGTTTTTGATGCTTTCGAGTTGCGACGCCACGTCGTCATCGGCCGGCCGGATGTCGAACCAATGGAATTTCTCCACGGCTGCGAGGTAGGCCTTGTCGATCTTGCTGCCTTTGGCCAACTTGTTGGGGCCACCGTTGGCAGCCTTGCCGACGAGCAGCTTTTCAATCCGCTCGAACGCGTCGGCTTCAACAATGCGAAGCTGGTCGTTCAGGTCAAGTCGGAAACGCTTGAGCTCGTCGTCAATGATCTGCTGGGCGCGCCGGTCGCGGGTGATGCCTTCACGAGTGAACACCTGGACGTCGATGACGGTACCTTGCGAGCCTTGATCAACACGCAAAGACGTGTCTTTCACGTCGCTGGCCTTTTCGCCAAAGATGGCGCGCAGCAGCTTCTCTTCGGGGGTCAGTGTTGTCTCGCCTTTTGGCGTAACTTTGCCCACCAAAGTATCGCCAGGCTGGACTTCAGCGCCGACATAAATGATGCCGGACTCGTCAAGGCGGTTGAGCTGCTGTTCGCTCAGGTTGGGAATGTCGCGCGTGATTTCCTCAGCACCCAGGCGGGTGTCGCGCGCCATAACCACCAGCTCCTCGATATGGATCGAGGTGTAGCGGTCTTCGGCGACGATGCGTTCGCTGATCAAAATCGAGTCTTCGAAGTTATAGCCGTTCCAGGGCATGAACGCAACAAGCATGTTTTGCCCAAGCGCCAGCTCACCCAGGTCGGTGGAAGCGCCGTCGGCGATCACGTCGCCCTTGGCCAGTTTGTCGCCCTTCTTCACGATGGGACGCTGGTGGATATTGGTGTTCTGGTTGGAGCGCTGGTACTTGATCAGGTTGTAGATGTCGACTCCCACTTCGCCTGCAACCGCTTCTGCGTCGTTGACACGAATCACCACCCGCGTCGCATCCACGTAGTCCACAACACCACCGCGCGTGGCGGTGACAACGGTGCCGGAGTCAACGGCCGAGACACGTTCAATACCGGTACCCACGTAGGCTTTTTCGGGCCGCAAGACCGGCACAGCCTGACGCTGCATGTTGGCGCCCATCAAGGCGCGGTTGGCGTCGTCGTGCTCCAGGAACGGCACCAGCGAGGCGGCAACGGACACGATCTGCGCAGGCGACACGTCCATGTACTGCACGCGTTCTGCGCCGACCAGGATGGACTCGCCTTTTTCACGGGCAGAGACCAGGTCACCGGTCAGTTTGTGGTCTTTGTCCAGCGCAGCGTTGGCCTGCGCGATGACGTATTTGCCTTCTTCAATGGCCGACAGGTAGTCGATCTGGTTCGTCACCTTGGCGTCAATCACGCGGCGGTACGGTGTTTCGATGAAGCCGTATTCATTCAAACGCGCGTACAGTGCCAGCGAGTTGATCAAGCCGATGTTCGGGCCTTCCGGCGTTTCGATAGGGCAGACGCGGCCGTAATGGGTCACGTGGACGTCGCGCACTTCAAAACCAGCGCGCTCACGGGTCAAACCACCCGGGCCAAGCGCCGAAACACGGCGCTTGTGCGTGATTTCAGACAGCGGGTTGGTCTGGTCCATGAACTGGCTCAACTGCGATGCGCCGAAGAACTCTTTCAGCGCGGCAGAAATCGGCTTGCTGTTGATCAGGTCATGCGGCATGAGCGGCTCTTGCTCGGCCTGTCCCAAACGCTCTTTCACGGCTTTTTCGATTCGTGCCAAACCGGTGCGGTACTGATTTTCAGCGAGCTCGCCCACACAACGCACCCGGCGGTTGCCGAGGTGGTCGATATCGTCCACTTCGCCGCGGCCATTACGCAGGTCAACCAGGATCTTCACGACCGACAGGATGTCTTCATTGGTCAGCACCATCGGGCCAGTCGACTCGGCGCGGCCCATTTTGGCGTTGAACTTCATGCGGCCCACACGCGAAAGGTCATACGTGTCAGGGTTGTAGAACAGGCGCTGGAACAAGGCCTGCACGGCGTCTTCCGTTGGCGGCTCGCCGGGGCGCATCATGCGGTAAATGGCCACACGTGCGGCAAACTCGTCAGCGGTTTCGTCGCTGCGCAGGGTTTGCGAAATGTAGGCGCCCTGGTCCAACTCGTTGGTGTAGATGCAAGCCAGTTCCTGCACACCGGCCGTGCGCAGTTTTTTCAGCAGGGCTTCAGTCAACTCTTCGTTGGCCTTGGCAATGATTTCACCGGTGTCAGCGTCAACAATGCTGCGCGCAACGACGCGGCCGACCAGAAAATCTTCTGGCACGCTGATGTGGGTGGTGTTGCTCTGCTCGAGTTCACGGGTGTGACGGGCAGTGACACGTTTGTCTTTGGCAACCACGACTTTGCCGGCCTTGTCCGTGATGTCAAAACGCGCCACTTCACCGCGCAGACGCTCGGCGATGAACTCCATCTGGGCGCCGCTGTCCATCAGGCGGAAATTGTCATTGACAAAGAAATTCGCCAGGATCGACTCGTGGTTCAGGCCAATGGCTTTGAGCAAAATCGTGACCGGCATTTTGCGGCGGCGGTCAACACGGAAATACAGGATGTCTTTCGGGTCGAACTCAAAGTCGAGCCAGGAGCCGCGGTAGGGGATGATCCGCGCAGAAAAGAGCAGTTTGCCGGAGCTGTGGGTCTTACCCTTGTCATGCTCGAAGAACACGCCCGGTGAACGGTGCAGCTGCGAGACGATCACGCGCTCGGTGCCGTTGATGATGAACGAGCCCTTGTTGGTCATGAGCGGCACTTCGCCCATGTAGACCTCCTGCTCCTTGACCTCCTTGACCACCTTGTTCTGGCTGGTGGAAGACTCACGGTCGTAAATGATCAGCTGGACTTTGGCGCGCACGGCAGAGGCAAATGTCAAGCCCCGCGTCTGGCACTCACGCACGTCAAAAGCTGGCTTGGCGAGGTTGTACTCAAGGTACTTCATCTCGACAAAACCGTTGTGGGAAACAATCGGGAAAGCCGCATCAAAAGCCGCCTGAAGGCCTTCCACTGTTCGCTTTTTCGGCGCGATGTCAGCCTGCAGAAACGCCGTGTAGGCGTCTTTCTGCATCTGCAACAGGTAGGGAATTTCAAGCACGCTGTCGCGGTTTCCGAAATTTTTCCGGATGCGTTTGCGTTCGGTATATGTGTAAGCCATGAGTTCTCCGGGCAAAGACTAGGGTTCCTGGGTGCATCTTGGCGATTGGCCACTACCAATCACTGGCGGACAGTTGCACATTGCGCGCAACCCGAACCAAGGCATCTTCCAATCTGTCGATTAACCACCTACCGATCAGAAGACACTGAAAAACTGGCCCAGACCACTGGACCACCGGCTTTTCGGTGTGCTCTAACAACGCACTGCATAAGCACCAAAGGCTGGAGCCCCCTGGGGGTGCTCCAGCCTTCTGGTCAAACCCGATTATTTGAGTTCGGCCTTGGCACCAGCCTCAATCAGCTTCTTCAAGGCGGCTTCGGCGTCAGCCTTGGCAATGCCTTCTTTCACGTTTTTCGGTGCGCCGTCGACCAGGTCCTTGGCTTCTTTCAAGCCCAGGCCCGTGATTTCGCGAACGGCCTTGATGACCGACACTTTTGCGGCGCCGGCTTCCAGAAGAACCACGTTGAATTCGGTCTTCTCTTCAGCGACTGCAGCAGCACCACCGCCGCCAGCAGCGGGAGCTGCCATGGCGGCTGCGCTCACGCCAAATTTCTCTTCGATGGCTTTCACCAGGTCGTTGAGTTCCATGACCGTCATGCTGTCCAGTGCGGTCAAAAATGTGTCTTTATCGAATGCCATTTTGATGTCCTCTAATTTCCGTTAAGTTGGTTGACAGGTTGCTGCGCTTCAGGCGGCAACTGCTTCAGCGGCCACAGGGGCCTCGGGGGCCGATGGGGCTTCGCTCTCGCCTTTTTTTGCCGCGATGGCGGCCAGCACACGTGCTGTCCGCGAAATCGGGGACTGCAACAAGCCCACCAATTGCGCCAGCAACACCTCTTTCGTGGGGATGCTTGCCAATTGCTTCACGCCATTCACATCCAGGGCCTTGCCAGCATATGCACCACCGCGAATCACCAATTTGTCATTGGTTTTCGCGAAGTCCGCCACCACTTTCGCGGCTGCGACTGCATCGACTGAGAAGCCATAGATCAGCGGGCCGGTCATCAGGTCAGAGACCACGGCAAATCCGCTCGAAGCCACAGCACGGCGGGCCAATGTGTTTTTCAACACACTCAGGCTCACACCATTGCTGCGCGCTGTCGAGCGCAATTTGGTCATGTCTGCGACCGTGATGCCACGGTATTCCGCCATCACAAGCGTTTGAGCTTTTGCGGCGAGGCCAGTCACATCACTGATGACGGCTTCTTTCTCACTGCGATTAAGACTCAAGGTCTACTCCTTCTAAATGTGCTCTTTGGCCAGGTCAATCGACCCTTACCTCCAAACACGCCACATTGCAGCGACCAACTGTTGACGAAATCAAATTCCATGAATTCAATTCTTTCTGCAGCGGGATCGCCATCTGCGTTGGCAGGATTAAGTGTTCCACTGCATAGCTGCAGCCAACACGCCAACGGTCTTGGATGGCCTGACAGCATTTGGAAACACCGTCAGCCCACCACATCAGGCCGTTCTTTCAAACGGCCTGAAATTCCTGAAACTTCAAGCAGCGATGGTTTGAGTGTCCACGCGGACACCCACACCCATCGTGCTGGAAACTGCCACTTTCTTCAAAAACACACCTTTGCTGGACGCGGGCTTGGCCTTGACCAAAGCGTCAATCAGCGCAGCCAGGTTGCCCTGCAATTTGTCGGTGTCAAACGAACGGCGGCCAATCGTGGAATGCACGATGCCGGCTTTGTCGACACGGAACTGCACCTGACCCGCTTTGGCATTGCGCACGGCGCCTGCCACGTCTGGCGTCACGGTGCCGACTTTCGGATTGGGCATCAAGCCGCGTGGGCCAAGGATCTGGCCCAAGGTGCCCACGACGCGCATGGCGTCTGGCGCGGCGATAACCACGTCGAAGGGCATGTCGCCGGCTTTGACGCGGGCGGCGAGGTCGTCCATGCCAACGATGTCGGCGCCAGCGGCGCGGGCTTCGTCAGCCTTGGCGCCCTGGGCAAACACAGCCACACGTTTGGTTTTGCCGGTGCCGTTGGGCAACACAACAGCGCCACGCACGACCTGGTCGGATTTCTTGGCGTCAATGCCGAGTTGAACGGCGACGTCGATGGATTCGTCAAACTTGGCGGTTGCAGCCTGTTTGACCAAGCCCAGCGCGTCAACCAGCGCGTACAGCTTGTTGCTGTCGACTTTGCCGGCCTGGATTTTTTGCTTTTTGGTGAGTTGTGTCATTTCAAACCCCTTCGACTGTCACGCCCATCGAACGGGCAGAACCCGCGATGGTGCGAACCGCTGCGTCCATGTCGGCCGCAGTCAGATCTTTCATTTTTGCCTTGGCAATCTCTTCGAGCTGGGCGCGGGTGACCTTGCCAACCTTGTCGCTGTGCGGCTTCGGCGAGCCCTTGTCAATCTTCGCGGCCTTCTTGATCAGGATCGACGACGGCGGCGATTTGATGATGAAGGTAAAGCTCTTGTCGGCAAAAGCGGTGATGACAACCGGCAGCGGCAAGCCAGGCTCGACGCCCTGGGTCTGCGCGTTGAACGCCTTGCAGAACTCCATGATGTTCAAACCGCGCTGACCCAATGCCGGGCCGATCGGGGGGGATGGGTTGGCCTTGCCTGCTGGTACTTGCAGCTTGACAAAACCGACAATTTTCTTCGCCATGTTTTACTCCTTGCGGGTGATAACGCCTGGTGGCTGCACAGTGGCAGGCCGGGCTCCCCGGGGTTAACGACTCTTGTCTACTGATTCACACCGAGTCGGAACAATGTGAAATTTCCTGGACAATTGCAGCCGCAAATTGCAGCCGCAATCGCCCGTTATCTTGCGATCAGGTTTTCTCGATCTGGGAAAACTCAAGTTCCACAGGCGTTGCGCGGCCAAAAATCGTGACCGACACACGCACCTTGCTTTTGTCGTAGTTGACGTCTTCGACCGACCCATTGAAGTCGGTGAACGGGCCGTCTTTCACGCGCACATACTCACCCACTTCAAACTCAACCTTGTGACGCGGCTTCTCGGTGCCTTCCTGCATCTGGTTGACGATCTTCATCACCTCGGCTTCGGAAATCGGCGTGGGCCGGTGGTTTTTGGCGCCACCCACAAAACCCGTCACCTTGTTGGTGTGTTTCACCAGGTGCCAGGTATCGTCGTCCATGATCATTTCGACCAGCACATAACCCGGGAAAAACTTGCGCTCAGTGGTTTTCTTCTGACCGTTCTTGATCTCGACCACCTCTTCCATGGGCACCAGGATCCGGCCGAACTTGGTTTGCAAACCCGAGCGGCTGATGCGCTCCAGGATGTTGCGCTCCACGGCTTTCTCCATGCCCGAGTAGGCATGCACCACGTACCAACGCAAGTCCGGATTGGCGGACGGCGCCATCGCGCCTGCGGCGGCACCTTCGGGCACCAAAGCCTGGTCGGGCAAAGTCTCTACAACATCGGTCATTACTTTTTCCACCCCAGAATCAAGTCGTAAAACACCCATTCCAGCGTCTTGTCGGTCAGCCACAGAAACAGTGCCATGATCAGCACAAAACCAAAAACATAGGCCGTCAACTGTATGGCTTCCTTGCGCTCAGGCCAAACCACCTTTTTGACTTCGCGCCAGGCGTCGCGACCAAAGGCAAACAGCTCTTTACCCGGCTCCGAGGTGAAAAACACCACCACAGCTGCGGCCAAACCCACGATCAGGGCACCCCACTGCGCGACCTGCCCCTGTTTGGTCAACAGGTAGAAAGCCGCCAAGGCAGCGACCACCAGCGCAGCAGCGGCAGCCAGCTTGGCTTTGTCGCCTGCAGTATTGACGGTTTCGACTTGAGGTGTTGCCATTTAATTCAATCAATTTGCACAATTTGCCATCTAAACCCTGACACTTGACGGGGTCATTTTCAAGCGCCCTTTAGATGCGCAAGCCCGTCATTTTCATGACGGGCCAATTTGCCACTCAGGTGGCAGGGGCAGTAGGAATCGAACCTACAACCTTCGGTTTTGGAGACCGACGCTCTGCCAATTGAGCTATACCCCTTCGTTAAACCTTCAATGAATCAGGCCAGAATCTTCGCCACGACACCCGAGCCGACCGTCTTGCCGCCTTCGCGGATGGCAAAACGCAGGCCTTCTTCCATGGCGATCGGGTTGATCAGCTTGACCGTGATCGACACGTTGTCGCCGGGCATCACCATC
>JANNMM010000070.1:0-6994 GCA_031397915.1 Rhodoferax sp.
GCCAGGTGGCGTCATTCCCCGGTGCCACGGTGTTGATCGGCAAAGGCGACTGGGACGGCATCACTGCGCCCAAGCCGAATGTGGGCGCGAGTGTGGCGCCGTTCACCCACTGGATCAGTGGCGGCGGCAAGCTCGAAGCGCTGCCCGGTGACAAAGATGTGTTTGGCGACAGCTCGGTGTTCATCCTCAACACGCCCGGCCACACGCCAGGGCACCGCAGCTTGCTGGTGCAGCTCAAAGGCATGGGGCCGGTGCTGATTTCTGGCGACCTCACGCACTTCCAGGAAAACTATGCGAGCAACGGCGTGCCTACCTTCAATTTCCACCGGGGCGACACGCTCGCGTCGCTCGATCGGTTCAAAACAACCGCAGCCAACCTCAAGGCCACGGTGATCATCCAGCACGACGCGCGGGACGTGGGCAAGCTGCCGGCGTGGCCGGAGTCAGTGAAGTGAGTCTGGATTGCCTGGGAAATTCATTCGCGCAACTCAGAGGGTTGCCTGCATCAGGGCTCGCCTGATTGATTCAGCAGGGGTTCACTCAGCAAATGAATAGCGACTCTTGCTTTTTTTGGCGCGGTACATCGCCTTGTCGGCACTTTGAATCAATTCATCTGGCGTGGTGCCGTCTTTGGGAAAGATTGCGATGCCAACGCTTGCACTGACACTGGCATTGATCGTGCGGCCGTCGACTGTGACACTGCACGGTGACTGGATGGACGCGAGTATTTTTTCCGCGACGGTCGACAGGTCTTGCTGGCTCTTGACCTCCGTCAGCAGATAGAGAAATTCATCACCACCTTGCCGGCTCACGGTGTCGTCGTCCCGCACGCTTTCTGAAAGGCGAGACGCAATTACATTCAAGACGCTGTCGCCTGCGGCGTGCCCATGGTTATCGTTTATTTTCTTGAAATCATCCAGATCTATAAACATGACAGCCAGACCCCATTCGTGGCGCCGGGCCTGCGCCAAACCATGTTCCAGCCGGTCATTGAACAGAACGCGGTTGGGCAGGCCGGTCAAGGGATCATGAACAGCGTCGTGCCGAGCCGCCGCCTCGCGTTCCTTCACCGCCTCCAATTTGAATTCAAGAATATGCCGTGCGCGTACCTCGTCTTTCAACTCAAGGTTCACAACCGCCAGCGTATCGGCTGCTTCCTGCACCTTGTCCTCAATGGCTTCGCTTTGTTCGAGCACTTTCTCCATGCTTTCCAGTGGATTCCCGGCTTCCAAGCCATCTTTGAGATCGTCGTTGACCACTGACAAATCCTGAGCGGCTTCATCGACAAGGGCTTTGACCTTTTCGGTTTGCCTCAGAGCCTTCGTTATCGCCTTGGGCTGCCTTGGTTGCGCGGGAAAATTCGTGTCTGGATTGGATGTCATTGGGTCGATCTCACTTAAATTGTTGACGATGTCAGTCCACGTCGTCAGGTCGCTCAGCGTCGGTTGGCAAAGTGCTTCGGACCAAATTCCGCAAATTTGAGCGTGTCTGCCAGTCTCCCAAGATCAGAAACCTTCGTCTGTGCGATGGCGCACATAGCACGCCGAGCGAAGCGCCGCCTGGGTTGGTGCAGTGATTGCGGACTCACGGGCAATTCAAATGGCTTGCAATGAAGCTGGTAGCGGTTGCGTATCAGTAAAGCCGTATCGCCATGTCGAATTGCCAGGTCCGGCGGATCTCGATCACATCGAAATCGCGCAGCAGGCCTGGCGAAAACGCCGGGTAGTTCGCCTGGCTGTGCACCACGCGCCGTATCGCGTCGTCGACGGCCGCCACGCCACTGGAGCGAACAAAACTCACCGACTCCACCGACCCGTCGCTTCGAATGGCCACCGTCACCATGGGGCTGGCGTGCGGCTGCTTCACCGCTTCGCGGACCATGTCGAACGTCATGTTCAGCTCGATCTTGCGTCCCCAGGCTTCCGCGTACGCGATGAGTTCTGCATTGGGGTCGGTGCGCCCAAAGAGCCTGCCCCGGCGCACACTGCTCGCCGAGGGCAGCTGGCGCTGGGCGGCCGTTGCCGCTTCGCGACGGTCGGCCTCTTCGTTGAGCTGTCGCCCTATCGCCCGCAGCCGTTCTTCGCGCTTTTCTGCCTCGGCTTGGATGGCCGCCAGCCTTGCGGCCTCAATCAGCGCTGCCTGCTGACGGGCAGCGCCCTGACGGGCAGCCTCTCCCCGCGCGGCGGCCTGCTGGGCGGCCGCCTGGCGCTCCGCTTCGCCCCGCGCAGCTTCGGCCCTTCCGGCCTCGGCCTTTGCAGCTTCGGCTCTTGCAGCTTCGGCCCTTCCAGCCTCGGCGCGCGCCGCTTCAGCGATGGCTGCTTCCTGACGGCTGGCCTCAGCCCGGGATGCTTCTTGTCTGGCGGCCTCCTGTTGTGCGGCGGCCTGCCGTGCGGCTTCCTGGCGCGACACCTCTTTGCGTTCAGCCTCCACCCGCGCGGTTTCGGCCCGCGCGGCGGCCTGGCGGGCGATTTCCTGTCGCTCAGCCTCTTGCCGGGCGGTGGCCTGTTTGGCCGCTTCCAGGCGCTCAGCCTCGATCCGTGCAGCTTCGACCTTTGCGGCCTCTTGACGCGCCGCCTCCTGGCGCACCGCAGCCTCCCGCGCTACAGCCTGCTTGGCGACCTCCTGGCGTTCTGCTTCAGCGCGGGTGGTTTCGAGCCGCGTCGCCGCTTGCTGAGCCGCTGCCAGAATTGCGGCTGCCTGGCGTGTTGCCTCTGCGCGTTCGGCGTTTGAGCGTGCGGCCTCGGCCTTTGCCGCTTCCTGGCGGGAAGTTTCATGTTGCAATGCCTCTTGCTGGTCGGCCTCCTGCCTTGAAACCGCCTGCCGCTCGACCTCCGCCCGTGAAGTCTCCTGCCGAGTGGCCTCAACCCGTGCAGCCTCCTGACGTGCAACTTCCTGTCGCTCGGCGTCGACCTGCTCTGCCTGACGCTGCACATCAGGCTTTGGGTCCTTCGCCACGGGAAGCGGCGGCTTCGCGATCTCCAGGCTCGGGGCAACTGGCGCGACAGATTTCACGGGTTCTGTCACCTCTGGCGCAGGGGGCATCATCCAGGTGGCCTTGTCCGACTGTTCCAGGGCGATCACCTCTTCATTGGGCATCGACGGCGATGCGTTTTCATGGGGCTGCCCGGCGGGCGCTGGCACGGGTGCAGGTGCAGGTGCAGTGGGCACCGCCGCAGCTGACTTTGCCTTGGCCGCTTTCTTGGGTTTGGCCTTCGGTACGCTCGCGGGTTCCGGCACCTTCAAGGGCGGCGCGGGAGACACGAGTGTCAGCGTCGCCGGTTCAGCGGCAACGGGTTGTTCGGCCCCGGCACTCGGCAAGGGCGCCGCAGCCGGGTCGGGTGCCGCAGCGAGCACGGTGTGCAGATCCGTCACCTCGGTGCGACGCGCCTGCCCGGGCAAGCCGAAGCCCGGAAAGCCAAACCCCTGACCACCAAAAGTCAGGCTCAACAAAAGTGCATGGATCGCCAGCGACAGCCCAAGCCCAAGCGTCAGCGGTCGGCGTTCAAGGCGCGGTGTCGGCGCGTGGCTGAAACCTGTGGAACTCAAGCGTGCCTCGTCATCCTGACCCCGGAACTGCCGCTGGCGAGGTGCCGGGTTGCGCCCTGACCTTGCCAATCCATCCTTGAGACATTTTTGAACCCCATACAGCCTATTGTCTTATCCCAATACACTGGCCCGTGTGAGCAGCCGCCATCCATCGCCTCGTGTGTCAAACCGCCCGGTTTCCTACTACTGGCGTGGCGAGGCCATCCGCAGCCGCAGCGTGGGTGAAGTTGTCCTCGCTGACACGCTTGATGTGCCGGCGCCGCCCGCCCGGCTCGTGGCAGACTGGCAAAGGGAGATGGCCTCGCGCCTGAACCTGGAACACGGCGACGTGGAGGCCCTGCCTTTGGCGCGTGCGCGGATGCGCTGGCCAGACTACCGCCGTTGTGTGCAGGCGGTTGCCGACTGGGTGGGCAAACTGGGCCTGGAAGGCGTACTTCCCCAAAGTGACATCGCCCTCATGGCCAGCCGTGGCGCACGTTACCACCATGACGGCACGCAATATGGCGGCTCAGCCTTCTGCAACCTCTTTTTAAGCGAAGACAAGGGGCTGGACCTGCACTTCGCGTCTACCGGCCTGCGAATTCCCCTGGTTCGGGGCACGGTGGTGCTATTTGATACGGGCCAGCCGCACGCCGTGATTGCGCGCGGCAAGAGTGGCTTCGATGTGGCCGACTTTCCGCCCGAGCGGGATTGCGCCCAGGTGTTCCTGACCTGGGAGCTTCCGATCGAAAACGCCGCGATCAGCCAGGCACTGCGGGTCAGCTTTGACGTCGACCCGTCGACCGCGTCGCGGCTGGAAGACGAGCAATTGTGGGTCAACGGTGCGCTGGCCAGCGTGTGCCCAAACTCCGGAAAATGGCAAGGGGCCGAAGTGGCCGGCTCGCCCCTCAGCCAAACGAGCGGGCCTGTGCCAGGCCACCCAGGCGCTCAGTGATTTCAAAAAAGCCCGCCACCGTTTCGTCAATGATTTCCTTCGCGGTCTTGATCGAATCAATCAACCCGGCGGACTGACCGGCCAGCGCAGGTGCGGCCTCCATGTCACCTTCAAAGTACACGCGGCGAATGCCTTTCATGGCTTCGAAAGACATCTCCCCTGCTTCATGAATCTGCCCGGTGAAGGCAGACTTCAAGGTGCGAATGCACGGGGTGGATTTTTTGTTCAACACCCAGGTGCCGGTTTCCTTGGCCTCAATGATGGCGTTTTTGTAGTTGATGTGCACGGGGCTCTCGGCGCAGCTCACAAAGCGCGTGCCCATCTGGATGCCTTCTGCGCCCAGCGCAAACGCCGCCGCCATGCCGCGGCCGTCGCAGATGCCGCCCGCGGCGATCATCGGCACCTCGCTGCGCTGGCGAATGGCCTGCAACAGCACCAGGGTGGAGACTTCTTCCGGGTTCTTGAAACCGCCGCCTTCGCCGCCCTCCACCACCAGGCCGTCGATGCCGGCATCGACACATTTCATGGCTGCGTCCACCGTGGGCACCGCGTGGTAAACGGTGATACCCGCGTCTTTCAACGGCGCGATGAACTTGGCCGGACTACCAGCCGAAGTGGTCACAAACTTCACGCCGGAGGCGCAGACAAACTTGAGCATGGCATCGTCTTTGAGAAAGCGAATGGGCAAATTGACACCAAACGGCAAGCCCAAAGCGGCCATCTTTTTAATCTCGACCTGGCAGTTCTCCGTCTCCCCCGACGAGGTTTCGATGATGCCCAAGCCCCCGGCGCGTGACACTGCCGAGGCCAGCTGCGTGCGCGCAATCCAGCCCATGGGCGCCTGCACGATGGGGAAACGAGCACCGGTATGGGCCAATACTCGGTTTTCGCGGTTGGCGAGAGGATTCATGGGTCTCCAATTGATAATGCGGGGGATTCGTTCATTCTCGGAGATATCCATGGTCAAAGCTGTCGCCAAAGCGGTTCCCTTCAACTGGCAAGACCCGTTCCTGCTGGACTCACAGTTGACAGACGATGAACGCGCCATCCGCGATGCCACCGCTGCCTATTGCCAGGACAAGCTTCTGCCCCGTGTGACGATGGCCTTTCGCGAGGGCAAGACCGATGTCGCCATCTTCCGCGAAATGGGCGAGCTCGGCCTCCTGGGGCCGACCATTCCCGACACCTATGGCGGCCCCGGCCTCAATTACGTGGCCTATGGCCTGATCGCCCGCGAGGTGGAGCGTGTAGACAGCGGCTACCGCTCGATGATGAGTGTGCAAAGCTCCCTGGTGATGGTGCCGATTTTTGAGTTCGGCACTGAAGCCCAGCGGCAAAAATTTCTGCCCAAACTGGCCACCGGTGAATGGATCGGCTGTTTTGGCCTGACCGAACCTGACCACGGCTCGGACCCCAATTCCATGGCCACGCGCGCGCACAAGGTGGCGGGCGGGTACAAGCTCAGCGGCAGCAAGATGTGGATTTCCAATTCGCCCATCGCCGACGTGTTTGTGGTCTGGGCCAAAGAGGTGTCTGAATCGGGCCAGGTCGGGCCGATCCGTGGCTTCATCCTGGAGAAAGCCATGAAGGGGCTGTCGGCTCCGGCGATTCACGGCAAGGTGGGTTTGCGCGCGTCCATCACCGGCGAGATCGTGATGGACGGCGTCTTTTGCCCGGAAGAAAACGCTTTCCCCGAAGTGCAGGGTCTGAAGGGGCCTTTCACCTGTTTGAACAGTGCGCGTTATGGCATCGCCTGGGGCGCGCTGGGCGCGGCCGAAGACTGCTGGGTGCGCGCGCGCCAGTACACGCTGGACCGCAAACAGTTTGGCCGGCCACTCGCGGCCAACCAGCTCATTCAGAAAAAACTCGCCGATATGCAAACCGAAATCGCACTGGGCCTGCAAGGCTGCCTGCGCCTGGGCCGCATGAAGGACGAAGGCACTGCGTCGGTGGAGATCACGTCCATTTTGAAACGCAACTCCTGCGGCAAGGCGCTCGACATCGCCCGTCTGGCGCGCGACATGATGGGCGGCAACGGCATCAGCGATGAATTCGGCGTCGCGCGGCATCTGGTGAACTTGGAAGTGGTCAACACCTACGAAGGCACCCATGACATTCATGCGCTGATCCTCGGGCGCGCCCAAACCGGCATCGCGGCGTTCGCCAACTAATTGGGTTCAGATTCCAATTAATTCTCATTAAATTGAACATCCGATGACAATCAACCCCCGGCGCACTTGACCACCTCAAAGTCCTGGACCTCTCCCGCGTTCTCGCCGGCCCCTACTGTGCGCAGATGCTCGCCGACCTGGGCGCGGACGTGATCAAGGTCGAGCGTCCCGGCGAAGGCGACGACACCCGTAAATGGGGCCCGCCCTTCATGCCCGATGCTGACGGCAAGCCAACACCACACGCCACCTATTACCACTGCACCAACCGCAACAAACGCGCCATCACGGTCGATATCGCCAAAGCGGAAGGCCAAGCCATCATCAAACAGATCGCCGCACAGAG
>JANNMM010000074.1:0-12748 GCA_031397915.1 Rhodoferax sp.
CCGGGCAGTTTGAAGACGAGCCATGCTGCCAGCGCGAGCAGGATGGCGAATGCGGCCAGCACCAGGGCAATGGTTTTGAGGTGTTTCATGGCTTGGTTTGTCACACAGGCTGATGCGCCCCATCTTAGGGGACAGCGTTGAAGGGCCGCGCCAAACCCTTGCGCAACCCCTCTTGTCAAATCCGCTGGAATGTTTTAAGCTGAGTTCAATTAAGAAAGCTATAAACCCTTTTTTCACTGGACACCCCATGAATGCCCGCACCGCGCCGGAAAACCTGGCACCCTTTGGCGAAGACTTTGGCCCGCTGCTCACCGGCGTTTATGCGCCGGTGTTTGAAGAGCTGGCATTGAAAGACCTGAAGCTTCTCAAGGGCAGCATTCCCAAAGACCTCAATGGCGTTTACCTGCGCGCCGGCCCCAACGCGCGTTATGCGCCCAATGGCCGCTACCACCCGTTTGACGGCGACGGCATGGTGCATTCGGCGCACTTCGACAACGGACAGCTCACCTACCGCAACCGCTGGGTGCGCACCGAAGCGTTTTTGGAAGAACAGAAGGCCGGGCACGCCACGCATTACGGCATCCGCGAAACCCTCAAGGGCCGCGAAGACAAGCGCCTCAAAGACTCTGCCAATACCGACATGGTGGGCCACCGCGGCCGCGCGCTGGCGCTGTGGTACATGTCGGGCGACGCCTATGAGATCGACCCGATCACGCTGGAAACCCTGGGCAAGTCGGCCGCCATTGCCAGCCAGGGCGCCAAGATTTCCGCCCACGCCAAGGTCGATGAGTTCACTGAAGAGATGATGTTCTTTGACTACGGCACCGAGGCCCCCTACATGCACTATGGCGTGGTGGGCGCCGACGGCCAGCTCAAACACCATGTGCCGATTGACCTGCCCGGCCCACGCCTGCCGCATGACATGGCCATCACCGAGCATTACTCGGTGCTGCATGACCTGCCGCTGTTCCATGACCACGACGCCATGGCCCTTGGGCGGCACAAGATCGAATTTCACCCCGAAATGCACACGCGCCTGGGCGTGATTCCGCGCTTTGGCGCCAGCGACAGCATCCGCTGGTTCAACTTCACGCCGTGTTACCTGTACCACGTGGTCAACGCCTGGGAAGAACGAGACAACGCGGGTGACGACTGGGTGGTGATGGTGGGTTGCCGCTACATGCCCGCGCTGGACGCCCAGGGCTGCATCGACGCAAAACGCACGGCCCGTGATGTGGCCGAGCTGGTCATGCACGCCCGCCTGTGGGTCTGGAAGATGAACCTCACAACCGGCGCGATCGCTGAGCACGTGCTCAACGACCAGCACAACGCCGAGTTCCCGAGCATCAACGCGCGGCGCACCGGCCGCAAGACGCGTTTTGGTTACCTGGTGGACCACTCTGAAACCACCACGCTGCAATGGTCGGGCGTGCGCAAGTTTGACCTGGACACCGGCGCCGATCTGGGCGGCTGGTCAGACAACACGCAGCAAAGCTGGTACTCGGAGCCCTGGTTTGCCGAGGCCGACGCGCCGCAGGCTGAAGACGATGGTTACGTAATCGCCTTCCAGTGGAACGATGCCGCCCAACGGCAGACGCTGGACATTTTTGACGCGCACGACCTTGCCAAAGGCCCTGTCGCCCAAGTGGAATTGCCGCAGCGCCTGCCGGTGGGTTTTCATGCCTGCTGGATCGAAAAAGACCGGTTGCAAACACGCACTTGAAAACGTGAGGCGCCCATGAAACTCAACGATTTGCCGGCGCACGAGATCCCGGCGCTCAACGGCAACAATGCCCCGGTTGCCACCGAAGATGTGTTTGACAACATGCCGGTCATCGGCGAAGTGCCTGCCGATTTGAACGGCCTGTATGTGCGCAATGGCCCCAACCCGTTCTACCCGCCCGACTGGCGTTACCACGCCTACGACGGCGACGGCATGTTGCACGCCATCCGGTTCCAGAATGGCAAAGTGACTTACCGCAACCGCTGGGTCCAGACACCGGCTCTGCAGGAAGAACGGGCAGCTGGCCACGCGCTCTGGAAGGGCCTCAAGGAGCCGATGCGCGCCGACCGCGAAGACGCGCCGCTCAAAAACACCGCCAACACGGATGTGAAGTACCACGCCGGTCGCCTCGTCACCATGTGGTACCGATCCGGCATGCCGTATGCGGTGGACCCGTACACGCTGGAGACCCTGGGCCAGGCCGACTACGATGGCGCCTTTGCCAAAATTTCGGCGCACTCTCGGCCCGATGAACACACTGGCGAGTTGCTGTTTTTTGACTACAGCCTGACCGCGCCGTACATGGAATACGGCGTCATCGGGTCGGATCGCCAGCTGAAACACAAGATCGAGATCCCCCTGCCTGGCCCGCGCTTGCCGCATGACATGGCGGTCACGCAAAACTACACCATCCTGCACGACTTTCCCCTCTGGCCAGATGAAGAAGCCCTGAAGGCCGGGCGCTACAAAGTGCGCTTCCATGCCGACCAGCCTTCGCGCTTTGCGGTGGTGCCGCGTTATGGTTCGGCACAAGACATCCGCTGGTTTGAAGCCAAACCCAACTACATGCTGCACGTGGTCAACGCCTGGGAAGAAGGCATCGGTGAAGACACGGTCGTCGTGATGGTCGGCACACCTTACCGCATCCACACCACGGCCAGCGGCGAGCTGGACGCCCGCCGCCTGGAGCACACCATCAACCAGCGCCAGCGTGACTTTCTGCTGTACGAGTGGCGCTTTGACCTGAAGACCGGCAAGACGCAGGAACGCGTGATTGACGACGTGCTCAACAGCGAATTCCCGGTGATCAACAGTGCTTACCAGGGCCGCAAGAACCGCTACTCGTACAACATCCTCTTCCCGCAGGGGGGCCGTGAGGAGCCGCGTTTTCCCGGGCTGGTGAAATACGACCTGAGTACCGGGGGTTACGTGGCTTACAGCGCCGGGCCGCAGTACTTTTACAACGAGCCGGGCTTTGCGCCGCGCGACAACGCGCAGGGCGAAGACGATGGGTATCTGGTGATGCCGGTCTGGAACCCGGCCGACCAGCGTTCGGAGATTCAGGTGTTTGACTGCCGGGGCGCCCGCCTGGCCGAGGGGCCGATTGCGCGGATTCTGTTGCCGCGCCGCATTCCACATGGGTTTCACGCCACGTTTGTCAGCCAGCAGACGCTGGACCGCTGGAAGTAAACCTGGCGGCACAGCATGATCCTGGTTCCCGAATTCAGAATTGAGGAATACACGGCGCGCGGCTGGTGGGGCACGCTGACCTTGTGGGACCTGTTTGCCCGCAATGTGCGCGCGCTCGGTGACCGCGAGGCCGTGGTGGACGCGCCCAACCGCAGCGAGTTTGCGCACGGCAGGCCAGAGCGCTTGAGCTGGAACCAGCTCGCCGAAGCGGTTGACCGGCTCTGCCAGGTGTTGCTTGCGAACCATATCCGCCGAGATGAGATCGTGGTGGCCCTGCTGCCCAACTGTGTCGAGCAGTTTGTGGTGTACCTGGCGTGCGCACGCCTCGGTCTGGTGGTGTCGCCGGTGCCCGTGCAATACCGCGAACATGAGCTGGCGCACATCCTCGCGCAGACCGGGGCGGTTGCAGCCATCACCTTCGGCCACATTGGCAAAGCGGACCACGGCCACGCGGCTGCGCTGATGTTTTGCAAGCTTCAGGCCGGGCACCCGTCGCTTCGAGTCGTGCTGGCGTGGGGCGAGGCTTTGCCCCAAGGGGTGGTCGACATCGGCGCCCTGACGCGCTCGCCGCTGGACGACGACCGGCGCGCGCGGCTGGCCCAGGCAACCCGGGACGCGGCTGTCACTGCCAACGATGTTTTCTCAATCTGCTGGACGTCCGGCACCGAGGCGCAACCCAAAGGCGTGCCACGCAGCCACAACGAATGGCTGATCGTCGCCCCCAGCATCATCGAGGCGGCGCGGATTCCCCAGAACGCGCGCCTGCTGAACCCCTTTCCGTTTGTCAATATGGCAGGGCTCTCCACTGCCTTCGCCGCCTGGCTGGTGCTGGGTGGCACGGTGGTGCAACACCACCCTTTCACTTTGCCGGTGTTCCTGCAGCAGTTGCGTGACGAGAACATCGACTACACCGTCGCACCGCCCGCCGTCTTGAACCTGTTGCTGCAAAACGAAGCGCTGCTGCAGGGCATTGACTTCCAGCGGCTCTCACGCATCGGCTCTGGCGCGGCGCCGCTGTCCGAGTGGATGGTGCGCGGTTTCGCTGAAAAACATGGCGTGCAGATCGTCAACTATTACGGTTCCAACGAGGGCGCGGCCTTGTCGGGCAGCGATATTGATATTCCGGACCCGGCCCTGCGCGCACAGTTTTTCCCACGTGCCGGGGTGGACGGATTTGATTGGAGTGTGTCCACCACCCGCAAGATCAAGACCCGGCTGGTTGACACAGAAACCGGGCTCGACATCACTGCGACAGGGCTGCCGGGCGAATTGCGCTTTAAGGGGCCTACCGTTTTCAGCGGCTACTTCCGGGCGCCCGAAATGAGCCTGCGTGCGTTTGACGACCAAGGGTTTTACCGCACCGGGGATTTGTTCGAGATTGCCGGCGACCGGCAGCAGTATTACCGCTATGTGGGGCGCAGCAAGGATTTGGTGATCCGTGGCGGCATGAACATTTCCAGCGAAGAAATTGAAGGCCTGCTGGCGGCTTGCCCGGGCGTGCGCGAGGTGGCCGTGGTCGGCGTGCCGGATGCGGTTTTGGGCGAAAAGCTCTGCGCTTGCGTGGCGGCCATCGATGGGCAAGCCGTTTCGCTTCAGGGCCTCACAGATTTTCTGCGCCACGAGAAACGTGTGGCGCACTACAAGCTGCCCGAATACCTGCTGCCCCTGGCCGCGCTGCCGCGCAATCCGGTCGGAAAAATCTTGAAACGCGACTTGCGCGAGCAGGCCAGGGCCCTGTTGCCCAGTATGGAGACAGCTTAACGCCACACACGATGAAACCTGTACTGCTCTTGATTCCCGGCATGCTCAACACGGCGCAGATCTGGCACCGCGTCGTGCCCCGGCTGGAGGACCGTGCCGAGGTCCGCATTGCCGATGTCACCCGCCAGTCGAGCATTGTCCTCATGGCGCAGGACGCCTGGGCGCTTGTGGCCGACGTGCCTGAAAGCCGACGCCTCGTGGTCTGCGGCTTCTCGATGGGCGGTTATGTGACGCTGGAGTTGGTGGCGACACGCTTGGTAGAGCAACGTGATCCGGACACCTGGGCTCTGGGCCTGGTCAACACTTCGGCCCGGCCGGAAACGGCCGAAGGCAAACTCGCGCGCGAGAAAACCATTGCCGCTGTAGAGCGGGACTTCAAACGGGTCACCGTGGCCATTGCGGGCCTGGGCATCCATCCATCGAACCATGCGAACGCGGACTTGTTGGCAGAGGCCTTGGGCATCATGCGCGAGGCGGGCGCTGAGGCGGCTTTGCGCCAGTTGCGTGCGGTCATGGTCCGTGCTGACCAGCAACCGCTCTTGGCAAAAATCAAGGCCGCCACGGTCGTGGTGGGTTCGCGGGACGATATGGTCGTGCCACCCGAAGCGTCTGAAGAAATGGCGGCGGGCATCGCAGGCGCCCGTCTGGCCTGGCTCTCGCCCGTCGGGCATATGACGCCGCTGGAACAGCCCGACCAACTGGCCGCCCAATTGAAACAATTGTTGTAAAAGGAACCCCATGAAACGACGTGTCGCGCTTCAATCGTTGGCCAGTCTGCCGCTGGCTGTGTCCGAGCTGCCTGCCTGGTCGCAGTCTGTTTTCCCGGACAAGCCGGTTCGTGTGGTGGTGCCCTTTGCTGCCGGCAACACGCTGGACACCGCCTTGCGCCAGGTGGCGGAGATCTTCAAGCAAAACACCGGGCAGCCGCTGCTCGTGGACGCCAGGCCGGGCGGCTCCGGCATCGTGGCGGCCCAAGCCGTGATGCAGGCCGCCCCGGATGGCTACACCCTGCTGTTGGCCAACACCAGCATGTTCACCATTAACCCGCACACCTTCAGCAAGTTGCCCTACGACCCGGAAAAAAACTTCAAACCTGTCACGAACTTTCTGGGCGCCGCGATGGTGATGGCGGTGCATGCCAGCGTGCCCGCCAACAACGTGGCCGAATTTGTGGCCTGGACCAAGGCGAACCCCGGCAAGGTGTCTTTCGCATCTTTCACCGCTGGCAACTCATCGCATTTCGCCGGCGTGATTTTGAACCAGCGCGCCGGGCTGGACATGACCCACGTGCCCTTCAACGGCACGCCGCCCGCCGTGCAAAACCTGGTGGGAGGGCAGGTCAATGCGGCGTTCCTGCCGCTGCTGGCGGTCAAGCCGCATGTGGAGTCGGGCAAGGTCAAGGTGATTGCCATCACCAGTCCGCAACGTTCGGCGCTGGTGCCCAACCTGGCCACCTTTCGGGAACAGGGTTACCCGGAGCTGGACATCTACATCTGGTCGTCAATTGCCGCGCCTGCGGGCACACCCGATGCGATCATCAGCCGGATCAACACCGAGTTTGTGAAAGCCTTGCGCAGCGCCGAGATTCGAGACAAGTGGGCGGCCGTGGCTTTTGAACCCATGCCTGCAACGCCTGAGGAAACCGCGCGTTTTGCGCAGGCGGAGTCCAGGCGCTGGGCTGAGGCCGTCAAAATTTCGGGTTTCAAGGCGACAGAGTAAAGGCCGGGTTCGATCACCGATGGTTTCGTTCAAGTTGCGTTTGCCAGTGTTCGCTGCGCCCATGTTCCTGATTTCGGGCCCTGAGCTGGTCTTGGCGGCCTGCCGCAGTGGAATCATTGGGGCATTTCCAACGCCCAATGCAAGGCCCATTGATCAACTCGACGGCTGGATGAAGCAGATCACCGAGGGTCTGGCCCGGGCGAAAGACGAGCAGCCATCTGCCACCATCGGCCCCTGGTGCGCCAATCTGGTGACCCATTCATCCAACACCCGTTTGCCCGAAGACCTGGCACTCGTTGCCCACTACAAGCCGCCCATCGTGGTCACAGCGCTGGGCAGCCCCAAGCCTGCCATCAATGTGGTGCAAGCCTATGGCGGGCAAGTGTTCGCTGACGTGACCAGCATCGCGCTGGCAAGAAAGGCGGTTGCCGCAGGCGCTGACGGCCTCGCCTGCGTATCCGCCGGCGCCGGTGGGCACACGGGTTCGCTCTCACCATTTGCATTTGTGAGTGCGGTGCGTGAGTTTTTTGACGGCCCGGTGGTGGTAGGCGGTGGCATCAGCGACGGCTGGGGCGTAGCCGGTGCCATTGCCTGCGGCGCCGACTATGTCTACATGGGCACACGCTTCATTCCGGTGCTGGAAAGCATGGCAGCCCCGGCCTTCAAGCAGATGGTGGTGGATTGCACGGTAGACGATTTGATCGTCAGTGCAGGCATCACCGGCACGCCCGCAAGCTGGCTCAAGCCGTCACTTCAGGCGCTCGGCATCGATCCTGACAACATGCCGGCCGCCCCGCCGCGCCAGTACGACAGCAGCAAGCCGATTGCAGCGCGCAAGTGGGTGGACGTGTGGGCTGCAGGGCAGGGCCTGGGCAGCATCAAGGCAATAGAGTCGGTTGCCGCTGTGGTTGACCGGCTGGTGGTGGAATATGCGCGGGCCAGAGCGCGAATGAATCAATTGCCGCTGGTGGCATAGCGGCCAGACGACATCAGGAGATCGATATGACTGAACCGGTTTTTATTCTCGGCGGCTTTCAAACCGACTTTGCCAAAGCCTGGTCGCGCCAGGGGCAGGACATCTCCGACATGACGCGCGAGGCCACGCTGGGCGCGCTGGCGGCGTGTTCACTCGATGCGCCGGCGATCCAGAGCATCCACGTCGGCAACGCCTTTGGTGAATTGCAGCGCCAGCAGGCGCATCTGGGTTCCATGGTGGCGCAGGTGGTGCCCGAGTTATGGGGCGTGCCCGCCATGCGCCATGAAGGCGCCTGTGCGTCGTCCTCGCTGGGCGTTCTCACGGCCATGGCAGAAATAGAGGCCGGGCGTTACGACTGCATTCTGGTGCTGGGTGTGGAGGAGTTCAAGAATCTGCCGGGTGATGTCGCCTCGCAAAACCAGAACGCGGCCGCCTGGCAAGGCCATGAAGACATCGATTGCACCTTCATGTGGCCGGCCGCGTTTGGCTTGGTGGCGCAGGAATACGAGCGGCGATATGGCCTGGACCGCAAGCACCTCAACCGCATCGCCGAGCTCAACTACAGCAACGCCAAACGCAACCCGCTGGCGCAAACCCGCAAGTGGCAGTTTGATGCATTGAGCTTTACCGATGACGACGAGGCCAACCCGGTGATCGAGCCCGGCACGCGGCGCCAGGATTGCGGCCAGATCACCGACGGCGCCTGTGCGGTGGTGCTGGCGTCGGCCAAATTTGCCCGTGCGCATTCGGCCAAACTCGGCTCTTCACTCGCCGCGTTGCCACGCATCGCCGGTTGGGGCCACCGCAACGCCGGCCTCAAACTCAAGGACAAGTTTGAGCGCAGCCGTGACGCGGCTTATGTGTTCCCGCACGTGCGCCAGACCATCGAAGACGCCTGGCGGCGCGCGGGCGTGGCGGGCATTGACGCCGTGCAAGGCGTTGAGACACACGACTGCTTCACCACCACCGAGTACATGGCGATTGACCACCTGGGCCTGACCGCGCCCGGGCAAAGCTGGCAGGCTGTGGAAGACGGCCGAATCGAAGCGGGCGGCAGCTGCCCCATCAACATGAGCGGCGGGCTGATCGGCTGCGGTCACCCGGTAGGTGCCACCGGCACGCGCATGTTGTTTGACGCGGCGAGGCAGGTCACGGGCGCCGCCGGTGAATGCCAGATTGAAGGGGCGCAGCGCATGCAGACGCTGAACATCGGTGGCTCCTGCGCCACGGTGGTGAGTTTTGTGGTGGCGCGCGGCGATTGACGCCTGACCTGGACCTCACGCGCGACGCGCTGGCCAGCAGCACGCTTGGGCACGGACTGCTGCTCCTGGGCGACCGCTGGACGGTGGCGCTGATATTGCACGCCTTTCTTGGCGTGCGCCGCTTCGACCAATGGCAGGCGCTTCTGGGCATACCGCGCCACACACTTGCCGCGCGGCTCAAGGCGCTGACCGCGCTGGGTCTTCTGGAACAGCGCCCTTACCAGGAGCGCCCGCTGCGCTACGCCTACCACCTGACAGCCAAGGGCCTCACGCTGTACAACCACGTGCTCATGATGTGGGTCTGGGAGCGCCGCTGGGGCTCGCGCCAGCTGGCCTTGCCGCAGCGGCTCGTGCACCAGACCTGCGGCCACGCCTTTGTGCCAGAACTCGGCTGCATGGCTTGTGGCGGCAAGGTGGGCCTGAATGATTTGCAATTTTCGCTGGAGGTCAACGCAGTGTTGCTGGGCCATACGCTGCCGGGCGACGCGCAAGATGGAAAAACCCCGCTGCGCCAGCGCGGCGCGCGCCTCACGCCACAAGAAAGCCAACAGATGGGCCTGGGCCTGCGGGTGGACCGCTGGGCGCTGCTGATCGTGGCCAGTGTTTTTCTGGGCTGCCACCATTTCGACCAGCTCAGCCACGTGTTGGGCATTGGCAGCAGCGTGCTGTCGCGGCGCTTGGCCAGCATGGTCGATGCCGGCTTGTTGCTGTGCCAGAGTGATCTGGCAGACGCCCGGCGCAAGATTTACCGCCTCACACCGGCCAGCCGCGACCTGTTTGGCTACATCATGTGTTTCTCCAGTTGGGCAGCGCGCCACCACTTCCACCAACCCAGCTCGATCCGGCCCACCCACAAGGCCTGCGGCAAACCGTTTGTACCGCAAGTGGCCTGCGGGCATTGTCAGGAACCCTTGAAGCCGCGCGAGGTAAGTTTCCGGAAAACCGGCGCTCAGCCAGCGTCCACCTGAACCGGCACGCGCTGTGCCAGCGCACACATCAGCTCATACCCCACCGTGCCGCCGGCGAGCGCCACCTCGTCGATGAACAACAACCCGTGATTCGCCGCGTTGCCCCACAAAGTCACCACGCTGCCAAACCCGGCTGCAGGCAGCGGCGTCAAATCCACCGTGAGCATGTCCATGCTGACGCGCCCCACCAGGCGCGTGCGGACGCCGTCCACCAGCACCGGAGTGCCAGTGCTGCAATGGCGCGGGTAACCGTCGGCGTAACCGCAAGCGACAACCCCAACGCGCAAAGGGCCATCGGCGGTGAAAGACGAGCCATAACCCACCGTGTCACCCTTCACGAGTTGCTGCACGCCGATGATCTTGCTGGCCAGCGTCATTGCCGGTTGCAGCTGCCAGTTTTGCGCCGAATGCTCAGGAAAGTCCGGCGCGCTGCCATACAGGGCGATGCCGGCACGCACCCAGTCGCTCGTGATGGTGCCGTGGCGCAAGGTGGCGGCGCTGTTGCTCACACACCGCTCGCCCGGCAAATCCTGGCTGGCGGCATCAAACGCCGCCAATTGCCGGGCGATGCCTTTGGCACCATCGGCATCGCTGAAGTGCGTCATGTGTGAAATTTCATCGACCTGCGGCAAGGCGTTCAGGCGCGTCCATGCAGCGCGGTAACGCCCGGGCGTGAAGCCCAGGCGGTTCATGCCGGAGTTCATTTTGAGGAAAACCCGCTGCGGCACATTGGTTTTGTGCGCGGCGAGCCAGTCAATCTGCTCGTCGCAATGCACCGTGTGCCACAGGCCCAGGCGCGAACACAGCTCCAGATCACGTGGCTCGAATACGCCTTCCAGCAGCAGGATCGGGCCGCGCCATCCCAGGTCGCGCACCCGCTGCGCTTCGGCCAAGTCCAGCAAGGCAAAACCGTCCGCACCGCCCAGGCCTTCGTACACACGTTCAATGCCGTGTCCATAGGCATTGGCCTTGACCACGGCCCACACCCGCGCGTCAGGCACAACACGCCGGATTTGCGCCAGGTTGTGGCGCAGGGCATGGGTGTGGACGGTGGCTTGAACTGAACGGGGCATGGCAGCATCTAACACAAAGACCCAAAGGGTATCACTGTAGATTTTGGCAGTGGCCGGGAGGGCAAGTCTGGGGTGGCGCGTGCTATAACCTAGGCGCTTTACATATTAGATACAAATCGTTGGGCCTCAGGAGAACTGATGCGATATCTCCCAGAATGAAACGCGGCTTTTTCACCATCATGTCCGCGCAGTTTTTCAGCTCGCTGGCTGACAACGCGCTGTTCGTTGCAGCGATCCAGCTGCTCAGAACTGAAAAAGCCCCTGAGTGGCAACAGGCCGCACTGGTGCCCATGTTTGCATTGTTCTATGTGATCCTGGCACCATTTGTGGGCGCCTTCGCCGACTCGCTGCCCAAGGGGCGGGTGATGCTTGTGAGCAACTTCATCAAAGTGGTGGGTTGCCTGATGATGTTGTTTGGCACCCATCCCCTGCTCTCCTATGCGATCGTGGGACTCGGCGCAGCGGCCTATTCGCCGGCCAAATACGGCATCCTCACCGAGTTGCTGCCGGCCTCCCAGCTGGTCAAGGCCAACGGCTGGATCGAGGGGTTGACCATCGCTTCCATCATCCTGGGTGTCTTGCTGGGCGGGCAACTGGTGGGCGCTGCCGTGGCCGGCAAGTTGTTGTCGGTCGACATTCCCTGGATCAGCACCGGCATCGACACAGCGCCCGAGGCGGCCATCAGTATCCTGATTTCGGTCTACCTCATTGCGGCGGCCTTCAACACCCGCATTCCGGACACCGGCGTCGAGATGCGGCCCATGCCCAAAAAGATTATCAGCCTGCTGCCCGA
The DNA here is from genome assembly GCA_031397915.1 of Rhodoferax sp. Classification (GTDB taxonomy): domain Bacteria; phylum Pseudomonadota; class Gammaproteobacteria; order Burkholderiales; family Burkholderiaceae_C; genus JANYCG01. The sequence goes on from JANNMM010000074.1 coordinate 11,746, forward strand.
CTTCTGGACCTGCAACCTGCGGCTCTGGCGCGACCGGCTGGGGCAGATTTCACTGGCCTCCACCACCCTGATCTGGGGCGCGGCCGGCAACCTCAAAACCATTGTGTTGACCTGGGCCGCCGTGGCGCTGGGCTACAGCGTGACCCAGGCCTCAGCCCTGCAAGGTGTAGTGGCCATTGGCCTGGCCGGCGGTGCGGTGCTGGCCTCGATGCGCATGCGGCTGGTGGACGGCCCGCGCGTGATCCCGATGGGCATTGCCATGGGCGCGGTCATCATCTTGCTGATCTTCATTGACAACGTCTGGGTGGCCACGCCGTTTTTCATCCTGCTTGGTGCCCTGGGCGGCTTCATGGTGGTGCCGATGAATGCGCTCCTGCAGCACCGCGGACACAACCTGATGGGCGCCGGGCGCTCCATCGCCGTTCAAAACTTCAACGAGAACCTCTCGATCCTCCTGCTGGGCGTGGCCTACAGTTTCAGCGTCTCACCGAGTGTGGGCCTGTCGCCGTTTGGCGCCATCGCCGCCTTTGGCCTGACCGTGGCGGGCGTGATGTGGCTGATCCACCGCTGGCACAAGAGCAACTGCATTCACCACCGGGCCGAGGTGCAACACCTGATGGACATTGCGCGCAACGACAATTTGCACGGGTGAATCCTGCCTTTCTGCCCGCCTTGGCGCTGAGCTTCAACGCTTTGGTATTTGGCGTTTCCTGGTGGCCCTTTCGTGCCCTTCAAGGCCACGGCCTGCACCCGCTGTGGGCCACCGCCTTCATGTTTGTGTTCTCCGTCATCTGCATTTTGGCGTGGCGACCCGGCGGATGGCGCGGCTTTGGCCAGGCACCCCTGTTGTTGCTACTGTTTGCCGCCTCGGGGCTGACCAATGTGGGTTTCAACTGGGCCGTCACCGTGGGCGCCGTGGTGCGGGTGGTTCTGCAGTCTTACCTGATGCCCGCCTGGACGGTGCTGGTGGCCTGGGTGCTGCTGGGCGAGCGGCCCACCGCTG
>JANNMM010000087.1:0-24523 GCA_031397915.1 Rhodoferax sp.
ATGTGCGCCCGCGCAAGTCACTGGGCTGGAAGTGCCCGGCAGAGCTCTTCCTGCCCGAAGGTGCCTTCAACTTCCAGCAGTATTGGGCTGGCGTGATGACTGGCTAAACTTGCTTTGTTGCACTTGGGGCTGGAATCCACCCCGTAAAAACCCAACGAAACAACAAAATGTTGATACCCATATTAATTATTTGCAACCACAATAGCACGCACGCACAAACGGCATGAACCCGAAACCAGCCCTGTCCGCACTCGAAGCCTTCATCGCGAACGCCACTGCAGCCACACGCCGCAGCCCCGAGCCTGCCGACTGCGTTTTGGCCGTGGCCCCGCTGATGCTCGAACTCATCGAACGAGCGCCTGCTTTCCTTGAGCCGCAGCACTACCGCAGCGACCCTGACCACTACGCCCGCAATCTCGTTTACGACGCGCCAGACGCGAGCCTGTCGCTCTACACCCTGGTTTGGTTGCCGGGGCAGTGGACGCCCGTGCATGATCACGGCAGCTGGGGCGTGGTGGGCGTTCTGGAAGGCGTGCTGGAGGAGCGCAGCTACGTGCGCCTCTCGCCCGATCAAGGCGCCGATGATGGCATTCAGCTGGTGCGCGGCGGCGTCATCCTGCTCGGCCGAGGCGCCGTCACCAGCTTTGTGCCCAACCCCGACCACATTCACATTACCGGCGTGCCGCACGGGCGCGGGCGCGTCGTCAGCCTGCATCTTTATGGCCGCATGATGAATAGCTTCAACACCTACGATATCTCCGCCGGTACACGAAAGCGCGTGAACCTGGCGCATAACGAAAGTTGAAGGGGTTCTGCAATCACGGGGGCTTGTCCGTTGGGAATAGAGGCATCCATGAGCCTGTTTATGGCTGGGGGCTCAGGCGAAGTTCTCGGCTTTCCGGCAATCTCCCTGACCTACCCGCTGCTCGAACCGTCGCCCGATACGCCATTGACACCGTTTGAGGCCGGATTGATTGGCCCGTCGCGAACAGCTCTCCCGGATCAGGCAATCAGAATCGCCCGGAAGTCGTTCACATTTGTCAGCGTCGGGCCGGTCACGACTGAATCGCCCAGCGCCTTGAAGAAGCCGTGGCCGTCGTGGTTGTCCAGGCTCGCGCGGGGGTTGATGCCTTGCGCCCAGGCGCGTGCCAGCGTGTCGGGCCTGCAGACGGCGCCGGCGATTTCTTCTGCGCCATCAACGCCGTCGGTGTCGCCCGCCAGCGCATAGACGCGCGTCTGGCCTTGCAGCGCGACAGCGAGCGAGAGCAGGAACTCGACGTTGCGCCCTCCCCGGCCCGGGTTCGCGCCAACCTCCAAACCACCACCTGCCGAATCGCCCTTCATCGTCACCGTGGTTTCGCCGCCCGAGAGCAACACACACGGCGTCGTGAACGGCTGGCCGCGCAAGGCCACATGGCGGGCGATGCCGGCCATGGTTTTGCCCAGGTCGCGCGCTTCACCCTCCAAACTATCGCCCAGAATATAGGGCGTGATGCCGGCTGCACGCGCCACATTGGCGGCGGCCTCCAGCGCGATTTGCGGCGCGGTGATGATGCGGGTGTCACAGTGCCGCAGCCGCGCGTCGCCCGGTTTGACAGACTCGCCTGCGCCGCTCTCCAGCAAGGCACGCGCTGCTGCCGGCAGGTCGATGCGGTAACGCGCCAGAATCGCCATCGCGTCGGCGCAAGTGGTCGGGTCCGGCACGGTGGGGCCCGATGCGATGTCGATCGGGTTGTCACCTGGCACGTCGGAGATCAGCAGCGTGAGCAGCCGCGCCGGGTGGCATGCAGCCGCGAGGCGCCCGCCCTTGATGGCCGAGAGATGGCGGCGCACGCAGTTCATCTCGGTGATGGTGGCGCCGCTCTTGAGCAGCGCGGTGTTGACGGCCTGCTTGTCAGCCAGCGTCAAACCGTCGCCCGGCGCGACTAAAAGGGAAGATCCGCCGCCTGAGATCAGCGCGATGACCAGGTCGTCTGCTGTCAAACCGGTGACCATTTCACGAACGCGTTGCGTCGCCAGCAGTCCTGCTTCGTCCGGCACCGGGTGCGCGGCCTGCACGATCTCAATGTGTTGGCACGGCACTTCGTAGCCGTAACGCGTGATCACCAAGCCCGACAACGCGTCCAGCGGGCCTTGCCAGTGGTCTTCCAGCGCGCGCGCCATCGCGGCTGAGGCCTTGCCCGCGCCGATAACGATGCTTCGGCCTTTTACCGATGCCGGGTCTGGCAAATGTGCCGGCAGGCACAACGCGGGCTGCGCGGCTGCAACGGCCGCGTCAAACATCGCGCGAAGCAAAACCTCCGGCTGCACGTTCATGTAATCGGTGCCGGGTTGAACAACACCAGCGCGTTGTGCAGCTTCCACTGCTCCGCCCAAGTCTTCTTGCGGCCACTCGCCACATCGAGCATGAGGCGAAACAACTCCCAGCCAACTTCTTCAATCGACTTGGTGCCGTCGGCAATCGTGCCCGCATTCACGTCCATCAGGTCGTGCCAGCGCCGCGCCAGGTCGGTGCGCGTGGCCACTTTGATCACTGGGCATTCGGCCAGGCCATACGGTGTGCCGCGCCCGGTGGTGAACACGTGCAGGTTCATGCCGGCGGCCAGTTGCAGCGTGCCGCAGATGAAGTCGCTGGCTGGCGTGGCGGCATAGGTCAAACCCTTTTGCTTGAGTTTTTCTCCCGGCGCCAACACGCCCGAGATTGGCGCCGAGCCGCTTTTGACGATGGAGCCCATCGCCTTCTCGACGATGTTCGACAAACCGCCCTTTTTGTTGCCCGGCGTGGTGTTGGCGCTGCGGTCCACACTGCCGCGCTTCAAGTAAGCGTCGTACCAGGCCATCTCTCGGATCATCGCTTCTGCCACCTCGGGGGTGGACGCGCGCGAGGTGAGCTGGTCAATGCCGTCGCGCACTTCTGTTGTTTCTGAAAACATCACACTGGCGCCGGCGCGCACGAGCAAATCGGTGCAGTAGCCAACTGCCGGGTTCGCCGTGACACCAGAGAACGCGTCGCTTCCGCCGCACTGCACACCCACCACCAATTCGCTGGCGGGCACCGTCTCGCGCTTGCGCGCGTTCAGGCGCGTGAGGTGTTCTGTGGCCTGGCGCATGATGGAATCAACCATCGACATGAAACCCACGTGGGCATCGTCTTGCAGGCAGACCACGTCCAGCTTGGCGTCGACAGGGTTGCGTTCATCAACGATGGCAAAGCTGCCCGGCGGCATCAAGCGCTCGGGCTGCAGCTTCTCGCAGCCCAGGCTCACCACCATCACCTCGCCGCCGAAATTGGGGTTCAGGCTGATGTTGCGCAACGTGCGGATGGGAATGACGGCATCTGGCGCGTCTATCGCCACACCACAGCCGTAGCTGTGTTCAAGGGCGACCACGTCGTCCACATTCGGAAACCTGGGCAAGAGCTCGGCCTTGATGCGTTGCACGGCGAAGTCGGTCACACCGGCCACGCAATGCACCGTCTGTGTGATGGCAAGAATGTTGCGCGTGCCCACTGAACCGTCAGCATTGCGATAACCTTCAAAGGTGTAGCCTTCGAGTGCGGGCTGCGGTGCAGGCTTCACGGTTGATATTGGCAGGTTCACCAGTTCCCGCGCGTCAGGCATTTTCAGCAGGCGCTCGTGCACCCAGCTGCCTGCCGGGATGTCTTTGAGCGCGCAACCGATGGGGATGCCATAGCGCAACACCAGCGCATTGGCGGCCAGATTCACCAGCGCCACCTTGTGCCCTTGCGGCACTTTATCCACCAGCGTCAAACCCGAGGGCAACACGCTGCCTGCGGGCAAACCTCCGTCATTCGCAACGATGGCCACGTTGTCCAGTTCGTGCATACGAATTGTGTGGGGCGAGCCGGCAGGCAAATCCACAAGCGCTGAAGAGCCGGAGGTTGAGCTGGACATGGGTGTCACCGAATTCAGGCGGCTTTGCGCAACACGCTGTCGGCAATGCGCGCGCACACCGCCTGCGTCACCTGGTCTGTTGTGGCGGTCCCGCCGAGGTCGCCGGTGTGCAGGGATTTGTCGGCGGTGACCTGCTCGATCACCGCCATCAGGGTTTGGGCTGCCGCCACTTCGCCCAGATGCTCGAGCAGCATCACACAACTCCAGAAGGTGCCCACGGGATTGGCCAGGCCTTTGCCCATAATGTCGAAAGCCGAACCGTGGATCGGCTCAAACATGCTGGGGTAACGGCGCTCGGGGTCGATGTTGCCGGTGGGCGCAATGCCCAAACTGCCGGCCAGCGCGGCGGCGAGGTCACTCAACACGTCGGCGTGCAGGTTGGTCGCGACCAGGGTGTCCAGTGAGGCCGGGCGGTTCACCATGCGGTCGGTGCAGGCGTCGACCAGCACCTTGTCCCAGGTGACGCCCGGAAACTCCTTGCTGATTTGCAAGGCAATTTCGTCCCACATCACCATGGCGTGGCGCTGTGCGTTGGATTTGGTGACCACGGTCAGCAGTTTGCGCGGTCGCGATGCAGCCAGTTTGAACGCAAAACGCATGATGCGCTCCACACCGGCGCGGGTCATCACGCTGACGTCGGTGGCCACCTCGATCGGGTGGCCCTGGTGCGCGCGGCCACCCACGCCAGAGTATTCGCCTTCAGAGTTTTCGCGAACGATGACCCAGTTGAGGTCTTCCCGTTTGCAGTTTTTCAGCGGGCCATCGATGCCGGGCAGGATGCGCGTGGGGCGCACGTTGGCGTATTGGTCAAAACCCTGGCAAATCTTGAGGCGCAGGCCCCAAAGCGTGATGTGGTCGGGGATATGCGGATCACCCGCCGAGCCGAACAAGATGGCGTCTTTGTCGCGCAATGCGTCCAGGCCGTCTTGCGGCATCATTTCGCCGTGGGCGCGGTACCAGTCACCGCCCCAGCCAAAGTTTTCGAAGTTGAATTTAAACGCGCCAACCGACGACGCCAGAGCTTCGAGTACCGCCTGCCCAGCAGGCACCACTTCTTTGCCAATGCCGTCGCCGGGGATGCAGGCTATTTTGTAGGTTTTCATGGGAATGGTTTGAATCAAACCTGAACTTTACCCCGTGCTGCAGGCAGCCTTGCTTTCAGACAGACAATAGGCTCACTTTTTTTGACCACCTTGAATCACCTCAGCCCAAGCGCCATGACCAACAGCTCCAAAGACGACAAAAAAGCCGCCCCACCGCTTGGTATGCAAAAAGGCCTCACCAGCTACGGCGACGCCGGCTTCTCGCTGTTTCTGCGCAAGGCCTTCATCAAGGGCGCGGGGTATACCGACTCTGCGCTCAACCGCCCTGTCATCGGCATCACCAACACCGGCAGCAGCTACAACCCCTGCCACGGCAACATGCCGCAGCTGATCGAGGCCGTCAAGCGCGGCATCTTGATGGCTGGCGGTTTGCCGATGGACTTTCCCACCATCAGCATCCACGAAAGTTTTGCCTCACCCACCAGCATGTACCTGCGCAATTTGATGTCGATGGACACCGAAGAGATGCTCAAGGCACAACCCATGGACGCGGTGGTGCTGATCGGCGGCTGCGACAAAACCGTACCTGCGCAATTGATGGGCGCGGCCTCTGCCGGCCTGCCTGCCATCCAACTCATCACCGGGTCGATGCTCACAGGCTCGCACCGCAGCGAACGCGTGGGCGCCTGCACGGACTGCCGCCGCTACTGGGCCAAGTTCCGCGCGAATGACATCGACAGCGAAGAAATAGACGAGGTCAACAACCAGCTCGTCGCCAGTGTCGGCACCTGCTCGGTGATGGGCACCGCCAGCACCATGGCGTGTATTGCCGAGGCGCTGGGCATGACAGTACCGGGTGGTGCGTCACCGCCAGCGGTCACAGCGGACCGCATCCGCATCGCTGAAGAAACTGGCGCACGTGCGGTGCAAATGGCCATTGACGGGTTGACGATTGACAAAATCCTCACGCCGGCTGCGTTCGAAAACGCCCTGCGTGTGCTGCTGGCGATTGGCGGCTCGACCAACGGCCTGGTGCATTTGGCCGCGATTGCAGGTCGCCTGGGCCTTGATCTGGATTTGCCGGCACTGGACCGCATGGGCCGGGACACGCCGGTACTGCTTGATTTGAAACCCTCTGGCCAGCACTACATGGAAGACTTTCACCACGCAGGTGGCATGGCGACCCTGCTTCGGGAATTGAAGCCTTTGTTGAACCTCAATGCGATGACGGTCACAGGCCGCACACTGGGCGAGGAGCTGGAAGCCCAGGGCTCGGGGTTCAAGCAGGACGTGGTGCGCCCCTTCAACAACCCCATTTACCCGCAAGGCGGCATCGCCGTGTTGTACGGCAACCTGGCCCCTGGCGGCGCGATCATCAAGCAGTCGGCTGCCGATGCGAAACTGATGGAGCACGAAGGCCGCGCCGTGGTGTTTGAAAATGCGCAAGACCTGGCCAATCGGGTGGATGACCCGGCTTTGGATGTGAATGCTGACGACGTGCTGGTGCTCAAAAACATCGGCCCCAAAGGCGCGCCGGGCATGCCCGAGGCCGGTTACCTGCCCATCCCCATCAAACTCGCCCGTGCGGGGGTGAAAGACATGGTGCGTATCTCGGACGGCCGCATGAGCGGCACGGGTTACGGCACCATCGTGCTGCACGTCACACCCGAGTCGGCGGTGGGTGGGCCGCTGGCGCATGTGAAGAATGGCGACCGCATTCGGCTGTCAATCTCAAAACGCGAGATCAGTTTGCTGGTCTCTGCCGAGGAACTGGCAAAGCGGGCAAAAGACAACCCGATCACCGAACCGACCGCGCCACGCGGCTACAAAAAATTGTTTTTGCAGACGGTGACGCAAGCCGACCAAGGTGTCGATTTTGACTTTTTGCGGGCCGCCGAAAACCACGGCAAAGTCCCGCAAAAATAGCCTTTTCGGGCTCGCCGATTAGCGTTTGTAGGTCGCGGTGAAGCTGGCTTTGCCGAGCAAACCTTTTCCCACACCCTTGTTCAGCACAAAGGAATAGAGTGCCGCCGTGCCGGTTTTGGGCACGCCGCCGGCCTTTTGCACGTCATCCACGCCCAAGGCATACAAAGTGAACACGTAGCGGTGCGGCTTGTCGCCGGCTGGCGGGCAGGGGCCACCGTAGTTGCCGTTGGCGCCCGTCGCACCGGTGTCATTGAAATCGGTACTGCCGCCAAACGCGCCTGCCGGCAAGGTGGCCGGCGCATTGCCCGCGCCTTGCGCCAAACCTTTGGTGTCGGCCGGCATGTTGTACACCGCCCAATGCCAGAAGCCGCTGCCGGTAGGTGCATCGGGGTCATGGATTTGCAGGGACAAAGACTTCGTGCCCGCCGGAACGTTTTTCCACTCCAGTGCGGGCGAGACGTTGCCGCCCGTGCAGCCAAAGCCGTTGAGAATGAACTTGTTGTCAAACTTGCCTTTGGCGAGGTCCGGGCTCGATAGCGAAAAACCCTTGCCACCTGCCTTGCCTTGCGCCTGCACAGCGGTGCTGACCAGAGCGCCTAAGCCCAGTACAGCCACGGCTGCCAGCGCACCTGACAGTTTGGCACCGGCGCCTTTGGGGGAACTTGTACTCATCTCATCTCCTTGGGTTGAAAGTCTGCGAAATTAGCACAAAAGCAGGATTTGCGCAGCCAAGCCGATAAGATCAAATTTTTATTGCCTGAACATCATAATCAGCGCCCCACCCTAAGGATTTCGCCACATGTCCACCACCAGCCGCATCACCGGTGTGCTCTCACCCGTTCTCACGCCTTTCAAGGCCAATCTGGAGCCCGATGTGCAGCGTTACATTGCGCACTGCAAATGGCTGATCAGCAACCAGGTCGGTCTGGCGATCTTTGGCACCAACTCGGAAGCCGCCTCGTTGTCAGTGAGCGAGCGTCTTGGCTTGACCGACGCCCTGCTGGCCGCCGGAATTCCCGCCGCCCGCATGATGCCGGGCACCGGCGCCTGTGCCCTGCCAGACGCGGTCACGCTGACCCAACACGCCGCCAGCAACGGCGCCGCAGGCTGTTTGATGCTGCCACCGTTCTATTTCAAGGGTGTGTCAGACGAAGGGTTGTACGCCTATTACTCTGAGGTGATTGAGAGGGTGGGCAACCCGAATCTCAAGGTCTACCTGTACCACATCCCTGCCGTGTCAGGCGTGCCGATCACCCTGAACCTGATTGCCATGTTGCGCAAACGTTACCCCGACACGGTGGTCGGCGTGAAAGACTCCTCGGGCGTGTGGGACAACACCAAGGCCATGATTGACCAATTCGCCAAAGACGGTTTTGACGTGTTCCCTGGCAGCGAGCTCCCGCTCACGCAGGCGCTGGCAATTGGCGGCGTCGGTTGCATCAGCGCAACCGCCAATGTGAACCCGGGCGGCATCCATGCGATCTACGAGGCGCGCGGGACACCCGAAGGCACTGTGTTGCAGGCCAAGGCCGATGTGATCCGCAAGATATTCCAGGCGCTGGTAATGATTCCGGCCATGAAACGGGTTGCGGCTGAGTTTTCCGGCCAAACTGGCTGGAAAACCGTTCGTCCGCCGTTGACGGCACTTGAAGATAAACCGGCACTGGAACTCCTGGCCCAGTTGAAGGCAGCCGGATTTGACATGCCCGGTTATCCACAATATTAGGTACGAGCTCCCCAGATGTAAGGGGCGTGGCGCGGTTATGCTATACAAATGTGTGAATTTTTGAGGATTTGAACTTTTGTTCAAGTTGCTGCGTTATTTTTCGATTGCCAGCCTGGTTTCGATCATTGCGGTGTCGATTGGCTTTGGCTGGCAGATCAATCAGCGCGCAAACACCATTCTGGTCAAATTTGGCGAAGCCGGAAATGCGGAAGTTACCCGCATGGTGGCCAACACCTACCGGGAACCCCTGAAAGCGTTTCTGGATCTGGCACCGGGACTTTCAACCGAACAGCTCGCCGCTGATGCCCAAACGGCGAAATTACACAGTTTGATGGCAGGCACGATGAAGGGTTCGCGCACCGTCAAGGTCAAAATATTTACGCCAAGCGGACGCACCGTGTATTCCAGCGAGGCGCGGCAGATTGGTGAGGACAGCAGCCAGAACGCCGGCTTTATCGCTGCGCTGGCCGGGAAGACGGCCACCGAGTTAACGAGCCGGGACGATTTCAGCGCCTTTGAACAGCAACTCGACAATCGCAGCATCATTTCGACCTACCAGCCCTTGCGTTTGGGTACTGGCAACCAGATTGATGGCGTAATTGAGGTGTACCAGGATATCTCGGAATACGTTGCGGCTGGCAATGCGACACAGCGAAAAGCCGTAGCCGGGGTAGTGGGCGTCCTGTTTTTGCTGTATGGCGTTTTGTTCCTGATCGTCCGCAATGCTGACCGCATTCTGCAGCGGCAAGGCAAGCAAGGGCTGGCAGACAACGAGGCGCTTCAAGCTGCGCACCACGATCTTTCGCTGCAGGTCGCCGAGATGCGAAAGTCTGACTGGCGGCGCGAGCGTTACCGGGCCTTGAGCAAACTCACCTCCGACTGGTTTTGGGAGCAAGACGCCAATTTCCGCTTCGTCGACGTCGATGTGGCGGAGGGTGAGAATGTGATGGCCGACCATAAATTGCAAATCGGCAAGGCGCGCTGGGAGTCACCAAACATCAGCCCGGTCAATATGACGTGGCAGCAGCACAAGGCCGAGTTGATGGCGCACCGGCCCTTTCGCGACCTGATCCTTCGGCTGAAGGTGCCTTCCGGCGTGGGTTTTGCGAGCGTCAGCGGTGAACCCATGTTTGCAGCGGATGGCACTTTTACCGGCTATCGCGGCGTCGGTTCTGACGTGACCCATCGCGTCATGGCCGAACGATCGATAGCGGCCATGCGCGCCGATCTGGCGGTACGTGACGCCGCGAAAGACCGGGCCAAATCTTTGCAAGAATTGCTGGATGCGCTTCCCGTCGGGGTCGCGCTGTTTGATGCCGAACTCCGCGTGGTGGCGTCCAATGTGGCCAGCAGTCGCATTCTTGATGTCTCGCTTGAATTGGTGGGTCCGGGCGCCAAACTGGAAGACCTCTACCGGTACATTGCCGGACGCGGTGAGTTCGGTCCCGGCGACGTCGATCAAATCGTCTCGGAGCGTATGGATTTCGCACGCAAACGCGTGCACCGAGGTCTTGAACGCAAGCGTCACGATGGCAAAACATTGCACATCAACAGCCTGCCTTTGGATGATGGCACCCTACTTTCGATCTACACCGACATCAGCGACCGCAAAGACAGGGACAACCTACTCATCGAAAGTGAGCACAAGGCCAAAGAGCATGCGGACTTCCTGCAGAACCTGCTGGACGCCATGCCGGTAGGCGTGGCGCTGATCGACCAGAACATGCAGGTGTTGGTCGCCAATGCAGCCTGTGCCGTGCTGCAGGGCCTGCCGGTGTCGATGATGAAAACCGGCACCTCGATAATTGATGCCTTCCGCTACCAGGCCGAGCACGGCGTCTACGGACCTGGCGAGGTGGCGGAACTGGTCGCACAGCGGGTGGGGCGGACCAAGGAGACAGCGCCGGTTCACGTGGAGCGGCGCATGCCCAACGGCGTCACGGTTGACGTTCGCGGCAAGCACCTTCCCAATGGTCTGCGTCTCACTACCTTCATCGACGTCACTGATCGCAAGGAAGCCGAGCTCAAATTGCTGTCCGCTAAGGAGGCTGCGGAATCCGGCAGCAAGGCAAAGAGCGATTTTCTGGCGGTGATGAGCCATGAAATCCGCACCCCGATGAATGCGGTGATCGGCCTTTTGGAACTTTTGCGCCTGAGCCGCCTGGACGCCGAGCAGCGCGACACCGTTGACGCCGTGCGCGAGTCCAGTAAATCCCTGCTGCGCCTGATCGACGACGTGCTGGATTTCTCGAAAATCGAGTCTGGCAAACTCGAGCTGCACGAGGAAGCCGCATCTTTGACGCAGCTGTTTGACACGGCTTACCAAAACTTCGGCGCCGCGGCCAGCCAGAAAGGCGTGTTGCTGGTGGAAAAGGTAGACCCGCGCATCGCGCCGGCCCTGGTGCTCGACCCCCTTCGCCTGCGCCAGATCATCAACAACCTGCTGAGCAACGCCATCAAGTTCACCGAGCGTGGCCGTGTTGAACTGGCGGTTGACCTGCTGGGCCGGGACGAAGAATCCGACCAAGTCCGCATTTCCATTCAAGACACTGGCGTGGGCATCAAGCCGGGGGCACTGGCCAGGGTCTTCGAGCCGTTCAGCCAGGCCGACTCTTCGGTGGAGCGCACTTACGGTGGCACCGGCTTGGGGCTGGCCATCTGCCAGCGCCTGGCCGACCTGATGGGCAGCAAAATCGAGGTCGAAAGCCAGCCGGGCCTGGGTACCCGAATCGGTTTGACGTTAACCCTGCGGCGTGCTTACGTGGATGCATCCACCAAACCCAAGACCCAGGCGATTGAAGCCATCACCAAGCAGTTGCAGGGGCAAAATGCCCTGACGGTTAGCGAGGCCCGCGCAGCGGGCAACTTGATCCTGGTGGTGGACGACCACCCGGTCAATCGCCGCCTGATGGCGCGCCAGCTCAACGTGCTGGGATATGCCGCTCAAACCGCCTCTGACGGGCGCGAAGCATTGGGCATGCTCAAGGGCGGCGGGTTTGGCCTGGTGATCACTGACTGCCAGATGCCCGTGATGGACGGTTACCAGCTCGCCACGGCGATTCGCAAGAACGAGGCGGGCAGCAAAAAACACGTACCCATCATTGCCTGCACCGCCAATGTTTCACACGAAGCGTTGGCGCAATGCCGAGCCGTTGGCATGGACAACGCGATCACCAAGCCGGTCGAGCTGGCGGTGCTCAAGCAGGTTCTGGACCAGTGGTTGCCGCTGGACCGGGACTCCGTGATCGAGGAACACCAACCTCATGTTCCATTAAATACTGACTTCGGCGGACTCGAAGAGCTGACGCAAGGCGATTCAACCTTGCAAAACGACCTACTGGAAGATTTTCGCAAGGCCAATATTGAAGACCTCAGAGCCGCCACGTTGGCCGTCAAGAACGTCGCCATCGACGACCTGTGGCGCAGCGCACACCGCATCAAGGGCGCGGCCAAAATGTTCGGCGCAACCCGGCTGGTAGCCGCAGCCACGCGGCTCGAGCAGTCAGCGCAGGCCGGTGACTGGCAACGCGCGGCCGACGCCTGGCCCGCCATGCGTGAAGAGTGCCTGCGGCTGGACGAACGCATCGCACAGGGGCGTTGAATAGAATGCACAAAACAGGCAGGGAATGGGAGTGCGCATGAGCATGGATAAAAATGTGGACTTGGGGCAACTTTTTCCGTTGCCGCAGGTGGTGCTGGTGGTCGAAGACCACCCGTTGCAGCGCCGGGTGCTGGTGCGCATGCTTGAATCGCTGGGTGTTCCCACCGTAGTGGAAGCGGAAGACGGCGCCCAGGCGCTGGCGTTCCTGGCTGCCGACGCCCTGATCGACATGGTGTTCACCGATCTGGATATGCCGACGATGGACGGCTTGGCCTTGATGCGCAAGATCAGCGAACTCGCGCCCAATGTGGGTGTGGTGGTGCTCTCTGCCGTCGAGCGCGAACTGCTCTCCGCCGTGGAATGGCTTGCGCGGGAGCAAAACATTGATTTGATGGGGGTGATCCAGAAACCGGCCACGCGCCAGGCGCTGGAGGCTGCGCTGCGCCATCCGAGCCGCCAACCGGTTGAATCAAGCCTGCCCGAGTTTTCCATCAACGACATTGCGGCGGGTTTCGCCGCTGGGCAGTTTGAAGCTTTTGTGCAACCCAAGCTGAGTTTTACCGACGGCAAACTGATCGGTGGCGAGGCACTGGCCCGCTGGCGCCACCCCGAGCGCGGCATCGTGATGCCCGCCGCGTTCATACCTCTGCTTGAAAAATCACCGCTGATTGAGCCTTTTTCTCTGGCCATCCTGAAAAGCGCGTCCTGGGCGGTGCGCTGGCTGGAAACCAACTTTTTACCGGGGCGCATTGCCATCAATGCCTCATCAGCCTGGCTGGACCAGCCAGCCATGGCGGAACGGCTGATCCAGGCCGCGCGCCGCCTGAACCTTCCCGTTGCACGCTTGACCATCGAAGTCACGGAGACAGTGGCCAATGGCAACCTGGCTGTAGCGCTGGAGAACCTGGCGCGCCTGAGCATGGCCGGGTTCACCCTTTCGGTGGACGATTTCGGCACCGGGTTTTCGTCGCTGAAACGGTTGGTCAGTTCACCCTTTGGCGAGCTCAAGCTCGACCGCAGCTTCGTCTCTGATGTGGAACGCGGTTCGGTGCGCTGGATGGTGATGGAGTCAACCATCGTGCTGGCCAAAAAACTGGGCCTTGAAACGGTGGCAGAGGGTGTCGAGACGGACTCGGAGTGGCAACTGCTCAAAGACGCAGGTTGTGACGCTTGTCAGGGCTACTTCACCGCCAAACCGATGAGTGAGACGGTCTTCATGAGCTGGGTGCAACAAAACCCCGGTGCGTTTCCGGAGCGGCGCGAAGCCAATTGGCTGACAACCGACTTGGGCAAGCTGCAGTAAGCCGGGCCACCCGGAAGTTTTGCTACATAATTAGTAGCAAACTATCCAAATAATCCGTGACTTCAGGCCCAAAAGTATCCTGAAAACTCGAAACGGGTGGGTTTTTCGGCCAATCAACCCCAATTTGGGAACGATTGGCCTGGTTTCAACGGTTGTTGATGCCGTCGACCAATAAAATCAGTCCTTGTGGCCCTTGCCTTTGTGGCCTTTGCGGTCGTCGTCGCGGTCATGGTGCTTGCCATGGTGTTTGTCATAGTGCTTGCCATGGCGCTCGCCGCGCCAGCCCGGGTGCTCATGCTGGTAACGGTCCCGCACCCACTGCTCCTGAACAAAATAGACCGGCTGACCGCAGGCGCCGTAGCGGTAGCAGTGTTTGCCCCAGTTTTTCTGGTGGCCCGGTGGCACGTAGAGGTAAATCGGCTGGCGTTGCACCACCACCGGTGCTTGAGTGATGATGATCGGTTGCGGGTTGATCACCACCGGCTGCGGGTAGTTGCCGATGTCAATGCGCCCGTAGACGCCGGGTTGGTGGATGCCGATGGAGACACCCACATTGGTCTGGGCCATTGCCGAAGAACCCACACCGGCCAGGGCGGCTGCGGCCAGGCATGCGGCCATTACCAGTTTTTTCATGATGCGCTTTCTAAAGTTGTTTCCCCCTTATACGCGCCACGCTACCGTTCGGTTTACCCGGCCAAAGTAAATTTTTGTTACCTTTTGACCGTAACGCTGTGAACGTCAGGGCTGCTTCGCCGCATTGAGTGCGTTCTGGGTAATCGCCGACAAGGTGCCACGGGTGGTGATCACGTCCGGGTCAAGCATCACTTCGATCAGCGTGCCCTCCTTGCGCGCCATCGCCGCCAAAAAGGCAGGTTCAAACTCAGCGGTGTGTGTGATGCGCACGCCCGCGTACCCATAGGCGCGCGCCAGACCGACAAAGTCCGGGTTGGCCAGTGCCGTGCCCGCCACGCGATTCGGGTAATCGCGCTCCTGGTGCATGCGGATCGTGCCGTACATGCCGTTGTTCAGCAACACGATGATGGTTTTGGCACCGTACTGGGCAGCAGTGGCGAGTTCCTGGCCGTTCATCAGGAAGTCGCCGTCGCCGGCCATGGTGAGCACCGTGCGGCCGGTGGTGATGGCGGCGGCAATGCCCGCAGGCACGCCGTAACCCATGGCACCATTGGTCGGCGCCAGCTGTGTTTTATGGCCTTTGACCAGACCGTGGTGCCGATAGAAGCGGTGCACCCAGCTGGCGAAGTTGCCCGCGCCATTGGTGTGCACGGCATCGGCCGGCAGGTGCTTTTGCAGGGTGGCCACGATCGCGGGCATGTCGATGCTACCGGGCAGTTTCTGCGGGATCAGGTTGAATTCATAGTCGGCGTGGCAGGCGGCAGTCCATGCCTCCCAGGCCACGGAAACCGGCGCACTCAACACTTCAAGCGAACGCGCCGCGGCATTCATCGTGGCCTGGATTGCCAGATCCGCCTGGTAGACGCGGTTGAGCTCTTCGGCACTGGCATGGATGTGGACCAGTTTTTGTTTCGATTTGGGCGCGGCCAGCCAGCTGTAGCCGCTGGTGGTCATCTCGCCCAGCCGCGGGCCTATCGCGATGATGAGGTCGCACTCCTTGAGTTTGGCCGCGAGTTTGGGGTTGATGCCGATGCCCACATCACCCGCGTACTGCGCATGGAAGTTGTCAAACGTGTCCTGGAAACGGAACGCATTGCCCACCGGGAGTTTCCAGTTCTCGGCAAAACGCTGCAGGGCCTGGGCCGACTGCGGCGTCCAGCCACCGCCGCCGGCGATCACAAACGGGCGCTCGGCCTTGAGCAGCATCTCGCGCAGGGTGCGCAGGCTTCCTGGGTCGCTCCAGGCCTCAACCGCTTCCACACGCGGCATGGGCGGCGGCAAGTTGCCTGCAGCGTCGGCCGGCACGGTGGCAGCCAGCATGTCTTCCGGCAGGATCAACACCACGGGGCCGGGGCGGCCGTTCATTGCCGTGGCAAAGGCGCGCGCCACGTATTCGGGAATGCGGCGCACGTCGTCAATCCGCTCGACGCGCTTGGCCATGCCACCGGTGGACGGGCCAAAGAAACTCAGAAAATTGACTTCCTGAAACGCCTCCCGGTCACGTGTTTCACTGGCCACGTCGCCGACAAAGAGCACCATCGGGGTGGAGTCCTGAAAAGCCGTGTGCACGCCGATGGAGGCGTTGGTCGCGCCGGGGCCACGCGTCACAAAACACACCCCCGGACGCCCCGTGAGTTTGCCGTGCGCTTCGGCCATGTAGGCCGCGCCCCCTTCTTGCCGGTTGATGATGAACTGGATCTGGTCACGGTGCAAATGGAAACCGTCCAGCACGGCCAGGTAACTCTCGCCCGGCACGCCAAAGGCGTGGGTGACGCCTTGGGCCACGAGGCATTCGACCAGCAAATGCCCCCCGATTTGGGTGGCGGATGATGGGCTCTGCAAAGGTGTTGGTGTGGAGGAAATCATGGCAATATTGTGCCGTGTTGTGGCGTGGGCACTCCCGCTTGCGCCCGCGCGCCAGCTTGCGCATATAGTTGCGTTTTCCCACCCCAATTCCCTATAGACCTTGCAACGAAGGCATCCAACGTGAATACAGCGACGCAATTGAATTCGGCCGACAACTCTCCTGCCCGCTTTGGCTCCGGCCAGGCGGTGCTTCGCCTTGAAGACGAGCAGCTTCTCAAGGGCCTGGGCCAGTTCACCGACGATGTGCAGCCTGCCAACCTCACACGGCTGATTTTTTTGCGCTCGCCCTACCCGCACGCCGGCATCCGCTCGATCGACACAGCCGCTGCCCGCGCCATGCCGGGCGTGTTGCTGGTGGCCACCGGCGCAGACTTGGTGGCCGCAGGCGTCAAACCGATTGCTGGCGCAGCCGGCTTCAAACGTGCAGACGGCAAGGACGTGAGTTACCCGGCCCGCCGCGCACTGGCGCATGGCCGCGTGCGCTTCGTTGGCGAAGCCGTCGCCGCCGTAGTGGCCGAAACCCTGCAGCAGGCGCGCGACGCAACCGAGGCCATCGTGGTGGATTACGAAGAGCTGCCCATGGTGGTGAACGCGCACGACGCCCTGGCCCCCACCGCGCCGCTGTTGTGCGACACGATTGACGACAACATCTCTGCGGAGATTCGCCACGGCAGTGCCCAGAAAACCGCCGAGGCGTTTGATTTGGCCAAACATGTCGTGAAACTCGATATCGACAACCAGCGCCTGAATGCACTGCCGATTGAGCCGCGCGCCGTGCTCAACGAGTTTGACGCAGCCACCGGCCGCCTCACGATTCGCCTCTCCAGCCAGATGCCCACGGCCGAGCGCGACGGTGTCTGCGACTGCCTGGGCCTGCCCAAAGAGAAGGTGCGCGCAGTCATTGGCGACGTGGGGGGCGGATTCGGCATGAAGACCGGCATGTACCCGGAAGACCTGGCCGTGGCGTATTGCTGCCTGCAGATCAAGCGCGCCGTGAAGTGGACCGCCGATCGCAGCGAGGAATTTCTGGCCACAGTGCATGGGCGTGACGTGCACACCCAAGCCGAATTGGCGCTCGACGCCAACGGCAAGATCCTCGCCCTGCGCCTTGACGGCGTGGCCAACGTTGGCGCCTATGCCACTGGCGCCGGTGTTGCCATCCAGTTGATGATTGGCCCCTGGGTGCAAACCAGTGTGTACGACATCCGCACGATTGACTTCCATTTCCGGGGTGTCCTGACCAACACCGCGCCCACCGGGCCTTACCGTGGCGCCGGGCGCCCGGAGGCGATCTACATCATGGAGCGCCTGATGGACGAGGCGGCCCGGCAAATCGGCATGGACCGCATTGAGCTGCGCCGCCGCAACTTCGTGCGCCCGGAGCAAATGCCCTACACCAACCCGATGGGTCAGGTCTATGACACCGGCCAGTTCGAACACGTGATGAACCAAGCGCTGCCACTGGCCGACTGGAATGGTTTCGCGGCGCGCGCGGCCGAGTCGAAAGGCCGGGGCAAATGGCGCGGCCTGGGCATCGCCACGTTTCTGGAATGGACCGGCGGCAACGCCCTGGAGGAACACGTCAAGGTGGCCGTGCGCGCCGATGGTTTCATCGACGTGATGACCGCCGTCAACCCGATGGGCCAGGGCATTCAAACCACACTGGCGCAGCTTGTGGTCGACAGTTTCGGCGTGGGCATCGACAAGGTGCGCATCCTCATGGGGGACACCGATCGGGTGAACGGTTTCGGCAGCGCCGGCTCGCGCTCGCTGTTCACCGGAGGCTCGGCCATTCAGGTAGGCGCCGAAAAAACCATCGAGCTGGGCAAAACGCTGGCCGCCAAGGAACTCGAAGCCGCCGTCGAAGACATCGTCTTCAGCAACGCCAGCTACAAGGTCAAGGGCACCGACCTGGCCATCGACCTCTTCACGCTCGCAGGCAAACAGCAGGGCCAGCAGATTCATGTGGAGTCCACCCACGCGGTGGCCGGCCCGACCTGGCCGAACGCCTGCCACATCACCGAGGTCGAAATTGACCCGCAAACCGGCCAGGTAGACGTGGTGTCGTATGCGTCTGTGAACGACGTCGGCCGGGTCATCAACCCGATGATCGTGCGCGGCCAGCTCGACGGCGGCGCGGTGCAAGGCATCGGGCAGGCGCTGTGTGAACACCTGCGTTATGACCGGGAAACCGGTCAGCTTGTCACCGGCAGCCTGATGGATTATTGCGCCCCCAAGGCCGACATCATCCAGGGTTTCAAAACCGAGATGGACCAGTCCACACCCTGCAAAAACAACCGCCTGGCACCAAAGGCGTGGGAGAGCTCGGCACGATCGGTGCAACGCCCTCGGTCATCAACGCGGTGGCCGATGCACTGGCCCGCCACGGCATGGGCCAACTCGCGCCCCGGCTGCAAATGCCGGTGACCTCCGGCAAGTTGTGGGAACTGATGCAGTCCTGAGGCCACAACGAGTCCAAGCCCGATGCAGGAACCCCGCTATGCCTGGGTCGTCGTCTGGGCGACCTTCACGAGCCTGGCGCTGATCTTCGGCGTGGCCTACTCGTTTGCGGCATTCTTTGAGTCTTTCGCAGCCGAGTTTTCCGCCCGGCGTGCCGACGTGGCGCTGGTCTTCGGCCTGACCGGGCTGGTCTACTTCTCCGTCGGTGCGGTGGGGGGCATGTTGTCTGACCGTTTCGGGCCGCGCATCGTTTGCAGCCTGGGCATGGTCTGCATTGCCGCTGGCTTGCTGGCCACCAGTGTTGCCCACTCGATGGTGGCGGTGTATTGGAGTTACGGGGTGGGCATCGGTTTTGGCATCGCCCTGGTGTACACACCCTCGATCGGCAATGTGCAGCCCTGGTTTACGGCGCGCCGTGGCCTCGCCTCTGGGCTCGCCAGTGCCGGCATTGGCCTGGGTACCGTGGTGTTGCCGCTGCTGGCAAGCGCGATGATTGCGACGCTTGATTGGCGCGTGGCCCTGCGTCTGCTGGCTGGCGGTGTGCTGGTTCTGGGCCTCGTCGCCACTGGCTTGCTCAAACCCGCGCCGGTGGCTGGTGCCGTTGCCGGCGGGCCGCCAAAAATGCCCACTGGCGCCACCCTGGGCCAAGCACTCCGAGACAAACGCTTCTGGTGGTTCTATCTGTTCACGTTTACGGCTGCGCCGACCATGTTCATACCCTTTGCGCATGTCTCGGCTTCTGCGCGTGACATCGGTATCAACGAGGCCAGCGCGGTGGGCCTGGTGGGGTTGATCGGAATTGGCAGCCTGATTGGGCGATTCGCAATTGGTGCCCTGGCAGACCGGTTTGGCCGCGCCCTGACCTTGACGCTGGCACAGGTCTCCATGGGCAGCTCATACCTGTTGTGGATGGTCGCCGGCGGTTACCCCGCACTGGCGGTTTTCGCGCTGTGGATTGGACTGAGCTACGGCGGCATTGTTTCCCTGATGCCGGCCATCTGCATGGACCTGTTTGGCGCCCGCGCGGTTTCGGGCATCATTGGCACCTTGTACTCTGGCGCGGCGGTGGGCAACCTGCTCGGGCCGGTTCTGGCCGGCGCCGTGTTTGACCGCTTCGGCAGTTACCAGCCGGTGTTTTGGGCCTGTCTGGCCTTGTCTCTCCTGGCAGTAGGCGCCATGGCCAGAATGATGCGGCTGATGCGCCAGGCACAAAACCCCACATAGACCCATCGCTGTTCAAGCGCATTCAGGAGCCGCCCATGTCCAACCGCCTTCAGGGGAAAATTGCCGTCATCACCGGCGCGTGCTCCGGCATTGGTCTGGCCACACTGGAGCTTTTTGTGGCGGAAGGTGCTCAAGTGGTGGCTGCGGATTTGCAGGAAGACATCGGCCGCGAGCTGGAAAAAAAGTTCAACGGTGCGGTGACATTCATACCCTGTGACGTGACGCAACCGCCGCAAATCAAGGCCGCAATTGACGCCGCAGTGGCCGGTTTTGGCGGCCTCGACATCCTCTTCAACAATGCCGGGCGCGGTGGCAGCACCGCAGGGGTTGAAAATTTTGAGGTGGAAGGCTGGGATCAAACCCATGCGCTTTTGCTTCGGGCTGTGGCTGCAGGCACCTCCTACGCCGTGCCGCACATGAAGCAGCGCGGTGGCGGTGCCATCATCAACACATCGTCGATTTCCGCCCTGCAAACCGGCTACGCGCCGATTGCCTATTCGGTGGCAAAAGCCGGCGTTTTGCACTACACGCGCATGGCTGCGCAGGAACTCTCACAACACAAGATCCGCATCAACGCCGTGGTGCCCGGGTTTATCGCCACCTCGATCTTCGGCCAGGGCCTGGGCATGGACGCCGGGCAGGCGCGTCAGTTTGCGCAGACCGTGGCAGAGCGCAGCGGCAGCGCCAACCCGATAGGCCGCTCGGGCCTTCCCAGAGACATTGCCGAGGCCGTGTTGTTCTTCGCCTCAGACGCGGCAGGTTTTGTCACCGGCACCCATCTCACCGTGGATGGCGGCCTGACCATGGGGCCACGCCATTCCTGGGACCCGCAATCCCCTGGCCCCATGCAAACGGCACTGGGCCTTTCACGCGAGCAGATGGCCGCCATGCGCGAAGCCAACGCCGCACGCACACAAACCTGAGCCAGCCAAAAGTAAACCCGGAGACCCCCATGGACTTGAACACCTCGACTGACGAAACCGCCTTTCGCACGGAAGTGCGCGCCTGGCTGGCTGCCAATCTGCCCGCCGATCTGCAAACCAAGGTCACGCAATACCAGCATTTGTCCAAAGACGACCTGGTGCGTTGGCACAAGATACTGGCTCAAAAGGGCTGGGCGGTTCCGCACTGGCCGGTGGAATGGGGCGGAACCGGTTGGGACGTAACCCAGCGCTACATCTTTGACGAAGAAATGGGTTTCGCCGGTGCGCCGGGCCAGGCGCCTTTTGGCCCGGTCATGTGTGCTGCCGTGTTGATGCGTTTTGGAACGGAGCAGCAAAAAAACCGCTTTCTGCCCCGCATGCGCGACGGTGAAGATTTTTGGGTACAAGGATATTCAGAGCCTGGTGCGGGCTCTGACCTCGCATCACTCAAAACACGGGCTGAACGCCAGGGTGACCATTACCTGGTCAACGGGCAAAAAATCTGGACCACTCTGGGCCACTACGGCGACTGGATCTTCTGCCTGGTACGCACAGACGCCACGGCCGAGAAACGGCAGGAGGGCATCAGCTTCCTGTTGATCGACATGAAATCCCCAGGCATTGAGGTGCGCCCGCTCATCTTGATGGACGGCGGCCATGAGGTGAACGAAATCTTTTTTGAGAACGTCAAGGTGCCGGTGGAAAACCTGGTGTTTGAGGAAAACAAGGGCTGGACGGTTGCGAAATTCCTGCTTGGCCATGAGCGCATGGGCAGTGCACGCACGGGCGGTTTGCGGCGCGAAATGGTGGCCCTGAAAACTCTGGCCGCCCGGGAGACGCGCGACGGCCAATCGCTGATGCAGGACATCCGCTTTCGTGACCGGCTGTCCCGCACCGAAATTGACCTGGACGCGCTGGAAATCACCGCCATGCGTTTTCTCGACAAGATGCGCAAATCCGGCCAGCCGCCAGGCGCCGATGTGTCGATGCTCAAGATTCGTGGCACCGAGATCCAGCAAATGATCACCGAACTCATGATGCAGGCGGTGGGGCCAAACTCGCAACCGTTTGCAGCCGTGGAAGGCGGCGCTGTAGACGCCTACACCTCGCGGCTCGCAGCGCGTTATTTCAACTACCGCAAAGCCAGCATCTACGCCGGGTCCAACGAGATCCAGAAGAACATCATCGCCAAGATGACCTTGGGCCTGTAAGGAAGCAACATGGATTTCGACTATTCCGACGAGCAAAAGCAGCTCGCTGACTCGCTGCAAAAGTACCTCACGGCCCAATACGGCTTTGAGGCGCGCAAAAAAACCCTCCAGTCCGATTTGGGCTTCAGCCCGACCACCTGGACGGCGTTCGCAGAAATGGGCCTCGCCGCCCTCCCATTTGACGCCAGCGCTGGCGGGTTTGGCGGTGGCGCTGTCGACATGATGCCGGTCATGGAGGCTTTTGGTGAAGCGCTGGTGGTCGAGCCGCTGCTGGACCACGTCGCCCTGGCATCGCGCCTCGTCGCGCTTGCCGGCACGGCCCTGCAACGCGACGCGATTCTGCCAACCCTGCTCGACGGCAGCCGCAAAGCCACCTTCGCTTACCTGGAACCTGGGCGTCGCTACGCGCTGGAGCCGGTGAATACGGTCGTGGTGAAGGCCGCGGACGGCGCCGGTGGCTGGCAACTGGATGGCGAAAAAGCCGTGGTGATCGGCGCGCCGCTGGCAGACCTGCTGGTGGTTTCTGCGCAAATCAGCCATGGCCAGGGCTGCCCAGTGAGCGGCGGCACGGGGCTGTTCCTGATGCCACGAAACGCAACCGGCGTGTCGGTGCGCGCCTACCGCACGGTGGACGGGCAACGTGCGGGCGATGTCAGCTTCAACAAAGTCGTGCTGCCCGCCGATGCCTTGCTGGGTGGCCCTGACCTCGTGCCCGACGCCATGGGCGTCCTGTGCAACGCCCTGCCCCACATCGAAGAAGCCGTGGATTTCGCCACCGCCCTGCTCTGCGCCGACGCGGTGGGTGCCATGAAATCCGCCACCGACGCCACACTCGACTACACACAGGGCCGCAAACAGTTTGGCATCGCGATCGCAAGCTTTCAGGTCCTGCAACACCGCATGGTGAACATGTTCATCGCCTGCGAAGAAGCGCGCTCCATGGCGATCCTGGCGGCCTGCCGTGTCGATGCTGCGCGCGGACTGACCGACGACGCCGCCATCGCCGTACGCAAAAAAGCCGTCTCCGGCGCCTTGATCAAGGTGGCCGAAGCGGCCCGGCTGGTCAGCCAGGAATCGGTGCAATTGCACGGCGGCATGGGCATGACGGAAGAGATGAAAGTGAGCCACACCTTTCGCCGATTGACCGCTTCGGTGCAGCGTTTTGGTGATGCGGACCACCATCTGGCGCGGTATGCGTCGCAATGACACGGAGTTGCCATGCACGCCCATGAAGAATTGATCCAGCGCTTTTACACGGCCCTGTCGAAACGGGATGGTGCGGCCATGGCCGCGTGTTACACCGACGACGCCACCTTTTCCGACCCGGTCTTCACCGGGCTCAAGGGCAAGGAGCCCGGCAAAATGTGGCGCATGTTGACCAGCCGGGGCAAAGACATGACCGTCGTGTTTGACGGCATTGAAGCCAATGACACCGACGGCCGGGCGCACTGGGTGGCGACCTACACCTTTTCCGCCACCGGGCGGCGTGTGGTGAACGACATCCATGCCAAGTTCACTTTCGAGAACGGCAAGATCAAAACCCACCAGGACAGATTTGACCTGTACAAGTGGATGCGCCAGGCGCTGGGGCTCAAGGGCGTGTTGCTGGGCTGGTTGCCGCTCGTGCAGGGCAAATTGCGTGCCACTGCACGGGCGGGGCTTGATGCGTTCAAGAGTTGATATATATCAAGAAATACATTCCGATGATTTTTGAACGAATTAAGTTACGCAAAACATAGGTTTATTGCTATATTTTTCTGTGTTTTTTAGATTATTTTTTAGTCACAATTTTAAACAAGATATGATAAAACAGCTAGGCATCATCATGCATGGCGTCACTGGGCGCATGGGGCTGAACCAGCATTTGATCCGCTCTATCGTGGCCATCCGCAAACAAGGCGGCGTGACACTCTCTGATGGCAGCAAAGTCATGCCCGACCCGATCTTGATCGGCCGCAACGCTGAAAAAATCGAGGCGCTGGCGAAGGCACAGGGTATTGCGCGTTGGGGCACCGACCTGGACGCGGCGCTTGCCAACCCGGCGGACACGGTGTTCTTCGATGCCGGCACCACACAGATGCGCCCCGCCTTGCTGGCCAAAGCCATCCGCGCTGGCAAACATGTCTACTGCGAAAAACCCATCGCCACCAATTTGGCCGAGGCGCTGGAAACCACGCGGCTCGCACAGGAGGCCCAGAGAAAAAACGGCCTCAAACACGGCGTGGTGCAAGACAAACTCTTCCTGCCCGGCCTGCGCAAACTCGACCTGTTGCGCCGTGCCGGTTTCTTTGGCCGCATCTTGAGTGTGCGCATCGAATTCGGCTACTGGGTGTTTGAAGGCGACCTGCAACCCATCCAGCGCCCGAGCTGGAACTACCGCACCGAAGACGGCGGCGGCATCATTCTCGACATGCTCTGCCACTGGCGTTATGTGCTGGACAACCTGTTTGGCGCGGTGCAGTCTGTGAGCTGCCTGGGTGCTACCCACATCCCCACCCGATGGGATGAAGCCGGCCAACCCTACACCGCAACGGCCGACGACGCCGCCTACGCCACATTCGAACTTAAAGGGCCAGACGGCGAAAAAGTCATCGCCCAGGTCAACAGCAGCTGGACCACCCGCGTGCGACGCGATGACCTGGTGACCTTCCATGTGGACGGCACCCATGGCTCGGCGGTGGCCGGCCTGAGCA